>CAYGPA010000289.1:0-7253 GCA_964351535.1 uncultured Planctomycetaceae bacterium | reverse complement strand
CCGGAGCCCTCGGCGGCTGCGCCTCGCCCGTGTCGGTCGAGATGCGCTGCCGCTCGCGCATGATCAAGTTCCCCTCGGGCGAGCGGCCGCGCGTCGTGTCGCGCGCCGTGGTGGGGGAGTCGCTGCGCGGCGGGGGCGTGCCCTCGGCGGTGGTCGACGAGCTCGTGTTCGGCACGACGCCGTTCGGTCAGGGCGGGATCGCGGGGACCTCGGCGCAGGGGGCGGGCATGCCGCTGCTGCAGGAGCTGCCCGACGGCGCGCCGGGCTTCCTCGTGCAGCCCAACGAGATCTGGGTGCCCGGTGGAACGCACATCGACCTCTCCGAGGACTTCCTCGCGGAGCTCGCGCAGGACGGCGGCCTGCTGCGCATCGGCGAGGAGATCCTGGCCTACGAGTCCGTGGACGCTCAGACCGGCAACTTCGTGATTCCCGCGGGCGGGCGCGGGTTGCTCGGGACCGTCGTGCAGCACCACGGGCCGGGCGAGATCGCCTACTCGCTCGACCGCCAGGACGTCGCGATCCTGACGGCGGGCATGGATACGTCGGACTCCGTGCTGCCCGTGTCGACGCTGCTCGGGTTCCCGCCGAACGGCGGCACGGTGCTGGTCGGCGACGAGCTGATGCACTACACGCGCACGCGCCAGGGCGCGCTCGAGATGCCGCGCCTCTCGGAGGAGCCCGGCAGGATGGACGGCAAGGGGCCGGGCATGTTCCGCGGGCGCTACGGCACCGGCGTGCAGGGTCACGCGGCGGGCGCGCCCGTGGTGCTCTTCCCGTTCCGCTACTGGGACCGCTGGACCGACCGCGCCGACGCGCCCGAGCTCGCGTACCAGGGCTTCTCGATGCACGAGCCTGCGGCCTTCTGGCGCGGCGTGTTCTGGGACGAGGAGCAGCCCACGCTCGGCGGCGCGTCGCTCGAGGTGCTGCAGCGCACCGATCCGTCGGTCCCGTGGGACGCCGATCCCGACGACACCGACGGGCTCGACCTCTACACGCTGGGGCTCGTCGAGGGCGTGCCGAACCCCATCGGCACGCAGAGCGACCGCATCGAGTGGCGCGTCTTCGTGCGCTACGCGCCGAACGCCTTCGACGCCGTCGGCGGCCTGTCGAACGGCTGGAAGCAGACGCCGCACCTGCGGATGTTCGGCGCGACGTTCCTGGCGCCCTACCTGACGCTGCGGAGGATCGACGAGTGACTCTCCGCCGCCGGAATCCGCGCGCGGCCTCCCGCGGGCTCACGCTGGTCGAGCTGGTGCTCGCCCTGGGCCTGCTCTCGGTCCTGATGCTCTTCGTGTTCCAGTTGCTCGACAGCTCGCTCTCGCTGTGGGAGCGCAGCGAGAAGAACCGCGAGATCACCGAGCAGGCCGCGGGCGTGATCGAGCTCTTTCAGCAGGATCTGCAGTCGCTCGAGAGCGGCGAGCGCGGCGACCTCGTCGCCGAGTGGGTCTCGTTCGACACCGACGGCAACGGCACGCGCGAGACGCTGCTGCCGCGCCTGCGCCTGGTCCGGCACGCGTCCGCGGCGATCATGGCGCGCCACGGCGGCTGGCAGCCGCGCCCGGCCGAGGACGGGTTCGCGGCCGAGGAGGAAGGCGTTCCGGACCCCGACGCCGAAGCGGAGGAGGCGGCCGCCGACCCGAGCGCCGGCGTGCTCGAGGTCTGCTGGGCCGCGCTGCCGCTCGCTCCGAACGACTCCGACCCGACGCTGCGCGCCGAGGCGCTGCTGCTGCGCGGCGAGCGCGCGCTGGACGACGAGGGGCTCTCGTTCTTCGACGACGCCTTCTTCACGCGCAACGGTCAGCCGGCCGCGGGCGCGCTCGAGGAGGTCACCGGCGGCCTGCTGTGGTTCGGCCTCTCGTTCGCGACGCAGACCTCGATCCTGCACGACGGCTGGTCGCTGGGCGACGACCTGCGCGACTGCGCGGCCAGCTGGGACGGCTGGAACCGGGGCCGTCCCGATCCGGAATTGCACGTCTGGAACGAGCCCGGCGCCGGCATGCCGCCGGCGGGCGAGTTCGTGCTGCTGCCGCGCCGCGTGCGCCTCGAGCTCGAGTTCGAGTTCGCGCGCGACCGCCAGCGCCGCCCGCGCACGCTCGAGTCGCTCGACGTCGAGGGCGTGGTGCTGCGCGTGACGCGCGGCGACCGCCTGCCGCCGGTCGGCTCCTTCCTGCGCCTCGACGCCGAGTGGATGGAGGTGCGCAAGGTCTACGGCGACAACGTGTCGGTGCGCCGCGGCGCGCGCGGATCGGAGGCCAAGGCGCACGAAGCCGGCGCGATGGTCCACTTCGGCGAGACGATCGTGCGCGAGATCCCGATCTCGCTCTACCGCGAGGACTGGAACCTGTGAAGCTCTCCCGGACTCGCCTGCCGCTCCGCCACGACGCGGCCCGCGCGCGCCGCGGCCTGACGCTGGTCGAGGTGCTCGTGTCGATGGGCATCCTGCTGATCGGCATGACCGCGATCCTCGGGCTGCTCTCGTTCGGTGCCGGCATGTCGCGCACGGCCGTGCTGCGCACCGCGGGCGCGTCCGTGGTCGAGGCCGTGGTCGCCGACCTCGAGGGCACGCTCTTCCCGGTCGAGGAGGGCGACAACGGCGAGCTCGTGCTGGGCGAGCCGCGCGAGATCCAAGACCAGCCCGTGCCCGGACACGCCGGCGTCGTCTACGGCGCCGTCGCGCGCCCCGATCCCGACGAGCTCGACCGCCCCGGGGGCCCCCTGGAGTATCGTGTCGACGTCGAGATCCGCTGGAAGAGCCGCGGCCGCCAGCGCACCAAGCGATTCACGACCCTGCTCCTGCGGGAGCTGCCCTTCGGCGAGAGCCTGCGCATGCGCTTCGTCGAAGGCCTCCGCAGCCCCGCCGGAGAACCCGGTTCGCAATAGTCCCATGAAAGACCTCCTCACCTCGCTCCTGCTCCTCGTCGCGCTCTCGGCGGCCGCCCCGCGCGCGCTCGCCGCTGCGCCGAACCCCGGGCCGACCTCCGGATCGGCCGGCGAAGCGCAGATGCTGCACCTGCGCGACGGCCGCACGCTGTGGGCCGAGATCCAGGACCACGACCTCGACGGCTTCGTCGTCCAGCGCCTCGACAACGGCGGGCGCGTGCGGCTGCCGTGGTCGCTGCTCGACCCGCGCATGGAGAAGAACCTGCGCGAGCAGTTCGGCTACGTCGACACGCTCGACGACGAGGTCTACGTCCAGGCCGACCGGCTCGTGCTGAACGACGGCACGGAGGTCGTCGGCCGCATCGTGGGGCGCAACGACAACGAGTTCGTCGTCAAGAGCGAGGGGCGCGTGCTGTACGTGCCCAAGACGCGGCTGCGCGAGGCCGCGACGACCGTGCAGGTGCCCGCGCTCGACGTCTACACGCGCGACGAGCTGTACGAGCTCGAGCTCGCGCGACTCCTGCCGACGGACGCCGCGCAGCACGTGGAGCTCGCCCAGTACTGCGAGCGCATCCTCGACTTCCGCCGCGCGCTCCTGCACTACGAGATGGCGCGCTCGCTGGACCGCTCGATCGAAGGCGGGGAGTTCGACGCCGCCTACGCGCGCGCGCAGCGCAAGGCCGACAGCCAGGAGCAGCTCGACTACGTGCACGAGGTCGACACGCTGCGCGCGCGCAAGAAGTACGACGAAGCGCTGCAGATGGCCAAGGGCTTCGCCAACCTCTACCCGGACAGCCCCTTCGACGTGGACGTCGCCAAGCGCATCGAGCGCATCGAGCGCGACCGCGAGGAGGCCCTGCGCGAGCTCGTGATCAAGCGCTGGTACTTCGCCGGAAGCCGGCTGGCGCAGCGCGCCGGTCGCGACCTGGGCTTCGAGGAGGCGCTGGCGTACCTGGACGGCGCGATGTCCGAGGAGATCGCCCAGCGCGTGACCGAGGACCTCCAGAAGAACCACTCGGCGACGATCACGGCCGACGACGTGCTCGAGTACTGGAGCCAGCGCTTCACGCGCCTGAACGGCCGACCGCGCGTGCTGCGCATGAAGAAGGCGAGCTACGGGCACGGCACGTGGCTCCTGGGCGACGACGAGGCCCTGGCGGGGCTCGAGGAGCCCGCGGAGGAGGCCAAGCCGACCTCGGAGCGCGACGCGGAGCGCGCGCGCATCGAGGACAAGGTCAAGCGCTACCTCAAGAACCAGGAGATCGCGCGCAAGAGCAAGTCGCGCGAGAACGAGGCCGAGGAGGTCGAGGCCTTCTGGAAGACGTGGTCCGCGAACAGCAAGGCGCAGTGGATCGCGGCCTACTACGCCGAGAACTCGGGGGACATGAAGGTCGAGCGCGTGACGTTCAGCAACTGCAGCGAGTGCGGAGGCACGGGCGTGCGCGAGCAGATGAACGTCAGCGCGATGGGTCGCAGCGAGGGCTCGGCCGGCGCCGACCTGCGCACTTGCGAGACCTGCAAGAACATCGGCAAGGTGCGCCGCATCCACTTCCGCTAGTGGGGCGTGCCCCGAGGCCCCAGGAGTTCCCATGTCGATCCGTCCGTGCACAACGTCCGTCTTCGCTCTGCTCCTCGTCGCAGGTTGCGCGGCCACGTCCAACCCGAGCCGTGGACGGCTGAAGCCGATCTCGCCGGCGATGGCGGAGGCGGTCGAGCCGGAGTCCGCGGGGGCCGAGGAGTACCTCGTTGCCGCCGGGCCGGAACTCCCCGAGGCGGACCCTGCCGGCGAGGAGGCGGCTCAGGAGTCGTCCGCCGGCGATGCTGACGCCGAGTCGACGACCGAGGCGACGACCGGGACTGGACCGGACGCGGCGCCGGCCGAGCCCGCCACGGTGCAGGCTTCCGCCTGCACCGTGGCGAGCGTGGCCGGCGCCGCGATCGGCGCCGACGAACTGCTCGAGCGCCTGTGGCTGCGGGCCCCCGACGGCGTCCGCCAGGAGCTCGAACAGCTCGTCGAAGCGCGCTTCGTGCTCGCCGAGGCGCTGCGCCTCCGGATCGACGTGCGCCCCGCGGAGGTGGAGGAGGAGGTCGGGCGGACCTACGCGGCCATCCAGGAGGAGATGCGCGAGCGCGACGTCACGCTGTCGGTCGAGGAGTACGTGCGCCGCGCCATCGGCGTCGACCCGGCCTTCTACAACCGTCTGGTGCGGCGGCAGTCGATCACGCACCTCTTGGCCCAGCGCGCGATCCGCATCTGGTCGATGTCCAAGGAGCGGGCGGAGGTCAGCGTGCTCGAGGTCGAGGATCGCGTCGACGCGGACCGCATCCGCGCCGAGCTCGACGAGGGGCGCTCCTTCGACGAGCTCAGCGCCGAGCTCACCGCGGGCGACGAGCCGGGCGGCAAGCGCACCCGGCTCCAGGTCGTCCGCTCGGCGCAGTCGGCGCTGGCGCGCGTGGCCTTCGCGACGCACCTCGGCCAGGTCGGCGGTCCGCTCGAGGAGGGCGGTCGCCTCATGTTCGTCGCGGTCGAAGCTCGGCACGACCCCGTCGAGGGCGACTGGGAGGAGCTCGGCGACCGCGTGCAGGCCAGCCTCGTGCGCTCGCCCGTCCAGAACCCCGAGTACTGGCAGTGGAAGATCGCGATGCAGGAGCGCTACCGCGTCGATCGCGACCCGTTCCTGGACATGATCGGCGCCGAACGCCCCTGAGCCGGCCCCGGGCAGAGGATTCCCGGGCGGATCTCGTATCCTCGGGGTTTCCGCGGAAAGCCCGGCTGGCCGCGGTGCCCTGGGAAGCAGGGCCGGGTGCTCGCCGATGACGCAAAGCGATACGAGGGACAGGAGCTGGCCGCGGCCGCTGGACGAGTTCCGCAGCTACCTCGGCCTCCTGGCTCGCGCCGAGCTGCACCCCGCGGTGCGCCGGCGCATCGAGGCCTCCGACATCGTCCAGGAGACGCTGCTCGAGGCCCACCGCGACCGCGCGCGCTTCCGCGGCGAGACCCCGGCCGAGCAGGCCGCCTGGCTGCGTCGCATGCTCGCGAACAACCTGGCCAACGCGCTGCGCGACGTCCGACGGCTGAAGCGCGACCCGGCGCGCGAGCGCTCGATCGACGAGGCCTTCAACCAGTCCGCCGTGCGCGTGAAGGGCTGGCTGGCGTCCGAGGGGACCACGCCGCCGGAGGCCGCCGAGCGCGGCGAGCGCATCCTGGCGCTCGCGGACTCGCTCGAAGGACTGCCCCACGACCAGCAGGAAGCCGTGACGCTGCGTTACCTGCGCGGCCTGTCGCTGGTCGAGATCGCCGAGCGCATGGAGCGCACCGAGGCCTCGGTCGCGGGACTGCTGCACCGCGGCCTGCGCGACCTGCGCGCGCGCCTCGGGACGGAGGTCGAGCCGTGAGCGAGCGCGACTTCGACTCCGTGCTGGCCGAGTACCTCGCCGCCGTCGACCGCGGCGAGGGCCCCACGCGCGACGAGCTGCTCGCGAGCCACCCCGCGCACGCGGCCGAGCTGCGCGCCTTCTTCGCGGGCCAGGACGCCTTCCAGTCGCTGGCGCGCCCGGCCCACGGCCTGGGCGCGGAGCCCTGGAACGAGGAGCTGCCGGTCGGCTTCGTGCTGGGCCCCTACCGCATCGAGTCCGTCGTCGGCTTCGGCGGCATGGGCGCGATCTACAAGGCCGTGCACGAGCACCTCGGGCGCTCCGTGGCCGTGAAGGTCCTGCCGCGCACGCTGTCGGCGGACCCGCAGTTCGTCGAGCGCTTCAAGCGCGAGGCGCGCGCGCTCGCGAAGCTCGAGCACCCCGGGATCGTGCTGGTGCACGACTTCGCGCAGCAGGACGACCTCTACTACTTCGTGATGGAGTACGTCGAGGGCGTGAACCTGCGGCAGCTCATGCGCACGGGCGAGCTCGCGCCGGAGCAAGCGCTGGCGCTCGTGCCGCGCATCTGCGAGGCGCTCGAGTACGCCCACGGGAAGGGCATCGTGCACCGCGACATCAAGCCCGAGAACATCCTCGTCGACCGCGCGGGCGCGCCCAAGATCGCCGACTTCGGCCTGGCGCGCGTCGTGCTGGGCGACCAGCCGCCCAGCAACGCCCACCTGACGCAGTCCGGCGTCGTGATGGGCACGCTGAACTACATGGCGCCCGAGCAGGCGCGCACCGCCTCGGTCGACCACCGCGCGGACATCTACGCCATGGGCGTCGTGCTGTACGAGATGCTGACGGGCGAGCTGCCGATCGGCCGCTTCGACCTGCCCAGCAAGAAGGTGACGCTCGACGCGCGCGTCGACGACGTCGTGGCGCGCGCGCTCGAGAACGAGCCCGAGCGGCGCTACCAGCGCGCCGGCCAGATGGGGGAGGACGTGACCGACGTCATC
>CAYGPA010000288.1:0-7257 GCA_964351535.1 uncultured Planctomycetaceae bacterium | reverse complement strand
CGCGCCCCACTTGGTGTAGCCGTAGAACCAGTCGAACTTGGCCTGGTACCAGGGCAGCTCCCACTTGGTTTCCGAGCCCGCGAGCTTGTTCAGGATGTCGGAGCCCGCTTCGAACGCCGCCTCGTCCGCGACGCCCGGGATCTCGCCGACGGTGTTCTCGTCCACGAGCTCCGCCCAGCCGACCAGCGCCAGCGCGTACACGCGCGCCGTCTCGCGGTTGGCCTGGTCGGCCTCGATGAGGGGTTTCAGGTACGCCACGGCGTCGTCGACCTTCTGCTGGCGCAGCAGCGCCTTGCCGAGATCGGGCCGCACGTACTTGTCGATGTTCTCGGCCTCCTCGGGGTCCTCGCCGAACAGGTCGACGAGCTTGCGCAGGTCTTCCTCGGCCTTGGCCCACTCCTGGAGTTCCATCCAGTGCGAGGACTCGCGCCGCAGGTTCACGAAGGACGGCGTGTCGGACAGGCTGTTGCCGATCTCGAGGAAGGTCGCCATCTCGCGCGTCAGCTTCAGGAACTTCTCGGTCTCGCCGTTCTCCTTGGCCGCGTCGCGCTGCTTGTCGAGCACCTTGTAGACGTCGAGCGACGCGCGCCCGGTCCACTTCGAGTCGCTGAAGTTCTCGACCATGTTGTCGTAGATCGCGCGCACCTCGGCGATCTCGTCGTTGCGCAGGCGGGCGATCAGCACGCGCCACAGCGCGGCGGGGGCCAGGTCGTTCTGGTTCGGGAAGCGCTGGTCGAAATCGTCGAGCCACTTCACGACGTCGCTCCACTCGCCCTCGCCCGTGCGGGCGCGGTCGAACGCGATCTGGCCGAGGTAGTAGTTCGCGCTGGCCTCGGCCACCGTGCGCTGGCGCTGGCGGTTCGTGTCGGTCGTGGTGTTGACCGGGTCCTTCAGGAACACGTCGAGGTAGTCGGTCAGCGTCTTGTGCGCTCCCGCGAGGTCGTCGAGCTGGTACTGGCAGACGCCGACCTGCACGAGGGCGACCTCGTACTTGGTGGCGTCGCGCGGGACGGCGCGGAAGAGCTCGAGCGCCTGCTCGTAGTCCTCGGTCTTGTAGGCGCGGTCCGCCGTGCGGAACGAGATGTTGCCCGCATTGTCCTCGTCGAGCTGGGTCACCCAGACCTCGGACTCGCGCCAGAGCTGGTCGATGAGCGAGTCGCCCGCCGTGCGACGGCGGTAAGCCGACATGATGTCGTACATCGCCTTGGCGTTGTAGGCGTCGAACTCCGGGTCGCCCTGCCAGTTCTTCAGAGCCTCCTGGTGGACCATGGCGGCCTCGAGGTCGCGGCCGAGCCGCTCGAGGCTGCTGCCCAGGCGGTAGTGCACCTTCGAGCCGTACTCGAGGCGCGCCGCGTCGTCGGCGCGCGCCAGCGAGGCCAGCACGCGCTTGAAGGCGTCGACGGCGCTGTTGTATTCCTTCGCGAAGTACTCGCCCATGGCGGCCTCGAACAGCACGTCGGGCGCCACGACGACGCCCGGGCGCGAGATGATCTCGGAGATCAGCCGCTGGGCGCGGACCTGCAGCACGTTGCCGCGGTTCTCCTGGTTGACCTGCTGGGCGATCGTCAGGGCCACGTCGATGGCGGTGCGCTGCGCGCGGCGCGAGCTGTGCTCGTCCTCCATCTCCTGCTTGGTCGCGTACCACTCGCCGGCGCCGTCGTTCAGGCTGCCGCCGACGTAGCCGCCGGTCTCGAGCAGCGCGCGCGCCGTGGCGAGCATGCCCAGGTCGCCCACGGGCTTGACGAGGTCGAGACCCTCGCGCTTCCACAGGTTGTAGAAGAAGAGGCCCCAGTCCACGGCCTGCTGGGGGCTGCCGCCGCGGCGGTGCGCGTCGATCACGCCCTCGATCCCGAACTGTACGAAGAGGAAGCGCTGCTGCAGCTCGCCCGGCGTCGGCGGGGCCTCCTTGCGGAGCTTGGTCCAGAACTCCTCGTCGCGCGGCCAGGCCTGCGTGACGACGAACTCGTAGAAGGCCGCGGCGTCGTCCCACAGGAGCTGTGCGGCGTAGTTGTCGCCCATGCCGATGTAGGCGCGCAGGCCCCACGGCGTGTCCTCGCCCGCGGCGTACACGAGGTCCTCGAAGGACTTGAGGCTCTGGTCGAAGCTGAAGGAGCCGTCCTCCTGGGTCTTCGCGACCTCGAGCAGCATCGCGCCGCGGTTGTAGAGCAGCTCGAAGAGCCGCCGATCCTGGGCCGCGGTGCGCTCGGTCTCGGCCTTGAGGCCCGCGATCAGGTCGCCGGTCAAGCCGACGGCGTTGTTCAAGACCTCCTGCATGCGCGTGCGCAGCGCCTCGGCCTCTTCGCCCGTGGCGTCGGCGATCTTCAGCGCCAGCGACTTGCCGAGCCGCGACGAGGCCTCGACCAGCGCGGTCTGGCCGGCGTCTTTGTGCTCCGAGTACGGGTTGTCGTAGATGAAGTCTTCGTAGGCCTTGATGGCCTTCTCGTAGAGCTCGTCGCGGACGACCGCGTCGCGGGTGTTCTTGGCGCCTTCGGCGTAGACGTCGCAGCGGGCCAGCGCGACCTCTTCCTCCAGGTCGCTCGGGTAGCCGCGCTCCTCGATCTCGGCGAGGACCTTCTCCGACAGGTCCACGAAGCCCCACTCCGCCGCGAGGTTGCGGGCGAAGCGGACCTGGTTGCGGACGGCGGCGTCGCTGAGCTTGCCCTGGGCGGCGCTGGCGTGCGCGCTGGAGGACAGCGTGGTGACGAGGGCGAGGGCGGTGAGGAGGCTCTTGACGCGCAGGGTGGGGCGGAGCCTGGCCGGAACGGCAGCTTCCATGTGCGAATCTCCCGGCTGGAATCGTGAGGGAATGGGGAGGGGGAGTGTGGTCGGTGGTGTGGCCGACGGCAAGGATCGAAGCGAGTCGGTTGCTCCCGGCGCGTGCCGCCGGGGGGTGTCGAAGGGTGCTCGAGGGACCTCCGGCCTCCCGGTGAAGCGGTGTTACCCGCGGGACGCCGTGCGGTTTCGCAACGACCGGCCCCGGTTCTGGAAACCGGCCGGCGCCGGGATCCGGCCCGTGGGAAGCAGCCGGGTCCGGAACCGGGCGGCGGAGGGCCGGCCGCCCGAAATGCGACCGGCCCCGATGGGCGGGGCCGGTGCAGGGCCTTCGAGCGGCGACCGGAGCGGTCGTCCGTGCGAAGCGAGGACCGTCGCGGCTACATGCCGAGCTGGGCCGGGGTGGGCTCGCGCTCGGACGGGATCACGATCTCGGCGCGGAGCAGGATCATCAGCTTGCGGTTGCTCGTGTACTGCCCCTTGCGCTCGAACAGGAAGGAGACGATCGGGATCTTGTTCAGCACCGGGACGCCGGACTGGATGTCCTTCTTCTCGGAGACCTTCAGGCCGCCGAGGAGAACCGTGCCGCGGTCGGGCATGGGGACGGTGGTGCGCACGCGCTGGATGTCGACCTCGGGGAGCTGGATCGTGACCGAGTTCTGGCTGCCGAGGCTGGTGGAGGTCTCGCGGATCGGGCGCCGCAGCTGGGCGACCGTCGGACGCAGCTCCATCATGATGAAGCGGCGGTCGGCGGAGACGACCGGGCGGACGTCGAGGATGACGCCGTCCTGGATGACGCTGATGATCGGGTCGGCGATCGACGCGGCCTGCGCGATCTCGACGTCGAAGTCGGACACGTAGGCGACCTGGTTCAGCACCGTGACGTTCGAGCGCGCGGTGTTGAAGACCAGCAGGCGCGGCGCGGTGACGACCTCGCTGCGCTCCGACTTGGAGACGGCGCGCAGGACCATTTCGAGCTGCAGGTCGTTCAGGTAGGTCCACTGGAAGGACAGGCCGCCCGCGCCGGTCAGCACGTCGGTGTCGCCGAGCTGGATGTCGTACAGGTTCTCGACCCGCGAGCGCACGTCGCCGTCGCCGCCGTCGTCGAAGAAGCCGCCGAGGCTCGTGTCCTGGCCGATCTCGCTGCCGAGCTGCAGCTGCGTGGCCGGGTCGCCGAAGTCGTCGAGGAACGCGTTCGTGCCGAGGCCGGGCTGGCCGAGGCCGCGGAAGTCGACGCCGATGTCCTCGAGGAAGTTGTCCTCGACGTTCATGAAGCGCGTCTGGATGTCGACCATGATGCCGGTCGACTCGCGCAGGTCGTCGAGCAGCTGCTGGATCATGACCTGCACTTCGGGCGTCTGGTTGACGACCAGCGTGCCGGAGTCGGTGATCCGCAGGCTGTTGGCGGGATCGAGCTCCCACGACTCGGTCGAGATGTTGTCGCGGATCAGCGCGTCGAGCTGGTCGGCGGTGACCACCAGGCCCTCGCGCTCCTCGAAGTCCTCGTCCGGGGGCTCGAGGCCGCCGGAGGGGGAGACGTTGATCTCGCGGCCCGGGAAGTCCGGGATCGCGTGGATGATGTCGCGCACCTCGTACATCTGCAGCACCTGGCCGCCGACGAGCTCTTCGCTCGTGACGAAGCGGACGGCGCCGTTCTCGACCTTCCAGCGCAGGCTCTCGGAGGTCTCGGCGATGATGTCGAGGACCTTCAGCACGCTGCGCTCGGGCAGCTCGAGCTTGACGGTCGTCTCCTCCTCGTCGAGCTCGTCGCGCACGGTCGACGAGATCAGGAAGTTGACGCCGGTCAGGTTCTGGAGGAACGAGGCGACCTCTTCGAGCGGCGAGCCTTCGCCGTCGGGGCCGAGGAAGCGGGGCGTGATGCGCACCTCTCCGAGGCGGTCGAGCACGGCCTGGCGGTCGGCCTCGCCCGGACCCCCGGCGGCGGCGAACGCGAGCGGCTGACGCTTCGAGACCTCGGCCCAGCGGTCGAGATCGTCGAAGACGATGCTGTCGGACTGCGGCACGTCCATCGTGTCGAGCTCGAGGAACGTCCGGACCCACTGCTCGCGGTAGTTGCGGCGCGTGACCTGACCCTGCTTCTCGTGGCGGGCGCTCTGGGCGATCTCCTTGAACTTCCGGGCGACCTCGTTGCCGGGGTCGGCCACGAGGATCTGGTTCACGAGGTTCTCGGCCTTGGAGTAGTTCTGCGCGGCGAAGGCGGCGTTGGCCTCGTCGTACAGCCGGCGCAGCTTGTCCTCGCGGTAGGTGGCCTGGCGCTGCTCTTCCGCCTGCTGGGCCATGCGCGCGGAGGAGGCGCGGCGCTCGGCCTCGGCGCGCAGGTTCTCGTCCTGCAGGCGCGTGGCCTCCTGGATCTTCCCGCGCACGAGCTGCTCGTCGAGCGAGTCCGTCGCGATCAGCGGGTGGTACTGGAGGATCAGCTGGGCTTCGCGGTAGCTCTGGAGCGCGCCGTCGAAGTCGCCGTCGCGCAGCGCGTTGTCGCCTTCGAGGGCCGCCTGCTCCGCGGCGATGCGCGCTTGCGCGCGGCGCACGATCTCGCGGTCGACCGAGTCCTCGACGAGGTCGCCGGCCGAGGCGAAGGCGTCGCCCATCAGGGCCTCGACGCGCCGCAGCTTCGCGCGCGCGTCGGCGCTCTGCGGGTTGACGTCCAGGGCCTGGGCATAGGCCTCGAGCGCGCCCTGCAGGTCGGCGCGGTCGAGCAGCTGGTCACCGCGCTCGATGTACTGGCCCGCGAGGAACGCCTGGCGCTCCTGCTCGAGCCTCAGCCGCTCGGCCTCCTGGCGGATGAACGAACTCTCCTGGCGGCCGGCGCCGGCCTCGACGGGCACGGGCGCCGTCTCCGAGTTGTCCTCGAAGGCGGGCACGGCGGCGACGGGGCCTTCGTCGGAGAGGGCTTCCATCTCCGCGTCGGCGTCGGACATCGCGTCGTCCGCCATGTCCTCCGCGCCGTCGGCGGCTCCGATGACGATCGGATCGGAGTCGTCGTCCGTCTCACCGGGCTCGTCCGCCCAGAGGAAGGCCTGGCCCTCCGTCTCGTCGGAAGTCGGCTCGTACGGCGTCTCCTCCTCGGTCGAGGACGAACGGCAGGCGACGACGGTTCCGAGCAGGGCGAAACCGGCGAGGAGGGGCAGCGAGATGTGGCTCAGACGCATGGTGGGACGAAGACCGGTGGGGTCCCGCGAGCGGAGAGTTGAGGAAGGATGGAAGTCGTTCGACGGTGTTCGGTGCGCGGGTCGAGCCGTCGGTGGGGGAGACGCCGAAGCCGAAGGTCGCGGCAGGCTGCCGGCCGGAACTCTCCCTCACCCATGGATTTGCAACCCTCGTCGAACGAACGGCGGGAGGATACTCCCGGCCCCGGAAGGGGTCAATGAGACGACGAACCGAACGGCGGAGGCCGGTCCGCGGAGACCCGCGAACCACAAAGAGCGCCGGGCGCTACCCGAGCACGGGGGGACGGTTACGGTCGCTCTGATTTCCGCGCGTCGGGCGCGAGCGGAGTACGCCGTTCGGTCGGTCCCGGCGCCGGCGGTGACGGGGCATGGGCTCGCGGCGCCTCTATAAGGATGGAGCCCTGCCGCTCGGGAGATGGGAACGGGCGGAGAGCGGGCGGGGCCCGGAGCTAACCCCGGCGGAGGCCCAGCACCTCCATCGCGAGCTGGATGTCCTTCCAGCACTCCTTCTTCTGCCCGGGGCTGCGGAGCAGGTAGGCGGGGTGGTAGGTCGGCACGATCTTGCGCCCGCCGAGCTCGTGGACCTTGCCGCGGAGGCTGCCCATGGACGCGTCGACGCCCAGCACGTGGCAGGCGGCGTGGCGGCCGAGCGGGATGATCACGCCCGGATCGAAGAGCTCGATCTGGCGGTCGAGCCACGGCGTGCAGGTGGTCTTCTCCGCGGGCGTCGGGTCGCGGTTCTCCGGCGGACGGCACTTCAGCACGTTGCAGATCGCCACGCGCTCGCGCTCGAGTCCCATGCCCTTCGTGATGATGTCGGTCAGGAGCTTCCCGGCGCGGCCGACGAACGGCACGCCCTGGACGTCTTCGTTGTGGCCCGGCGCCTCGCCGACGAACATCACTCCGGAGCTGCCGTCGCCGTCGACGAACACGGTCTGCGTGCGCGTCTCGCACAGGCTGCACGCCGTGCAGGCGGCCACCGCCGCGCGCAGGGCTTGGAGGTCGCCGCAGGCCGCGGCGCGCGCGCGCGTCTCCTCGGCGAGTTCCTCGACCTGTGCGCGCTTCGCGGCGCGGCTGCCGCCCGCGCTCGCGGCGGCGGGCTTTCCGGAGGTCTTGCGAGCCACGGCATCTCCTTCGCGTTCCCGTTCGGGGATTCGTCGTGCGGAGCGCGGCGCCGCGCTCTCTTCGATCGGCGCGGGATCCGGCTTCGGCGCGGCGGGCGCGCGGCGCGGAGGCTGCTCCGCGGCCGGCCGCGCGCCGCGTGCCGGCGGCTCCGCCCGGGTCGCGGGGGCGGCGG
>CAYGPA010000287.1:0-7298 GCA_964351535.1 uncultured Planctomycetaceae bacterium | reverse complement strand
GTCCAGCGGCGCCGGCGGGGGCTCGAGCCCGGGGCCGGGAGGGCCGCGTGATCGGGTGCGCGCGGACGACGTCCGCGCTTCACGGTTCGGGGCCCCCGCGGGGCCCCGTGGATTCGGTTGCCTGCGCCTCCGGCGATGCGCCGGAGGGCTTCTCGAACCGCCGGCCTAGGCGCTGGGAGCTTCGCCGCCGGCGGAATCCGCGGGCGCCGAACGCGGCGCGGCGGACGCGCTCTCCTTGGCGGCGTCGACGGCGACCTTCTCCGCGGTCGGAGGAGCGTCGGCCGGCGGGGCCGCTTCCGGGACGCGCCGCTTCGGCAGCGGACGGTTGCGCGTCGGGCGCGGCTCGTCGCCGGACATCGAGCGCTCGCGGTCGGCCGGCTTGACGTCGACGGCCTGCTCGCGGCGGTTGGCGCGACCCTCCTCGACGGCCGACACGAGGCGGTCGATCAGGAGGCGCACGCTCTTCAGCGCGTCGTCGTTGCCGGGGATCACGATGTCGACCGTGCCCGGGTCGCAGTCGGTGTCGAGGATGCCGATGACCGGGATGCCCATCTTGCGGGCTTCCTTGACGGCGTTGTGCTCGCGCGCGGGGTCGACGATGACGAGCGCGCCGGGCATCGAGCCCATCTCGCGGATGCCCGAGAGGTTGCGCTCGATTTTGCGGCGCTCGCGGCGCAGCGTGGCCACCATCTTCTTGGAGTGCTGGGCCATCGCGCCGTTGTCCTCCATCTGCTCGAGGTCCTCGAGCCTGCGGAGGCGGCTGCGGATGACGGAGAAGTTCGTCAGGGTTCCGCCGATCCAGCGCTCGGTCACGATCGGCTGACCGGCGCGCTCACCCGCCTCGCGGATGACGCCCTTGATCTGGCGCTTCGTGCCGACCCACAGGACGTCGTGTCCTTCGGAGGCCACGTGGAACAGGAAGTTCTGCGCGCGAATCAGCCCGCGAATCGTCTCGCGCAGATCCAGCACGTGGATCATGTTGCGGCGGCCGTGGATGTACGGCGCCATCTTCGGATTCCAGCGCGACACCGGACATCCGAAGTGAACCCCGGCCGTGATCAGGTCTTGTACGTTGACGGATTCCATGGAGTGCGTGGCTGCGCGGGCGAGGTGGTTGGACCTGAGAACCGGGCTGGGTCTGGGGTCGGGTGTGGTGTGGGGTGGTGTCGGGAACCGGGCGGGCCGGGTGCGACGGGCGTGAGCCGCGAACGCACGGGCCTGCAGAGCACGGACGTGGTGAGCACGTAGAGATCTCCGCCCCCGCGACCCACCGTCCGAGAGGACCGAGGCCGAGGAGACCGAGCAGATTGTCTTCCGCCTGAGGGCACGAGGCGGGTCCTCCTGCTTGCGAGTTCCACGCGCCAATCGCGCGATGGGACTCGGTCGCCGACCCGTGGTCCGTGCGGCACCTGAGTGGCGGGTTCTCAGGCGCGCGAGGGCGTGGGATTCTATCTCCGTGCGCTCCCCTGTCAATTCTCACGTGGAGGGCCCCGGGGCCCTTCGCCTCCGCACGAGCCGGCCCCACCCCGGCCGGAGCGACCCGCCGGCCGGCGGAAACGGCTCCCTGGGCCCCTGGAGTCCCGCTGTCGGGACCCGGCCCCCCCGCGAGGGCCGCACAAGTTCATCGGCGGGAACGTTCTCTCCCCCGCCGGACTCCCCTTGGCGTATGGAGGCCCGTGGGAGCGTCTTGCAAGCGCACGGGTGCCCTGTCCCAAGAGTGGGCAGCAAAGCAGTTTCGTAACGCGGCGACCGGCGGCAAGATGTCTTATCCCCTCGAGAGTTTCCCTCATTCAGTGTTTCCCGATCGCGCGAGTCGTCGCGCGGGTCTCGCAGGCGGCTCGCAAGGCCCCTGGGACGACGCCGGGGAGGAGCGGCGTGAGGCCGAGGCGACCCCACACGGGGACCTCCCGTTCTCCTCAGCCATGAGCACTCCGCCCCTCATCCTTCTCTGTGACCACCGCGGTGAGGGCATCTCGAAGACGGCTCGTGCGCTCAGCAAGGCGGGCTATCGCCTCGAGCAGACCGACAACCTGCGCCAGACCCTGGCGCGCCTCGGCCAGGTCGCTCCGGCCGTGATCCTCGTGGACCCGCTGGCGAGCGGCGGCGCGGTCGAGCTCGACGCCATCGACCGCGCGCGCGGCGAAGAGCACCCGACGCCCGTGCTGGTCGTCGCCGACTCGCGGGACCCGCTGCCGACGGTGCTGGGCTCGCGCACGCTCGAGCGCGGCCTGTGGGACCTGATCCACCGCGACGCTCCGATCGAGGAGTACCTGATGCGCATCGAGCGCCTTCGCAGCCAGATGAAAAAGGTCGCCGAGATCGACGCGCTCCGCCACCGCGCCGTGCACGACGACCGCACGGACCTGCTGCGACCCAACAGCTTCGAGGAACGCCTGCTCGAGCACTTCTCCGCGGCCCAGCGGCACAAGCTCGACATGGCGCTCCTGTTGATCGATCTCGACGAGTTCGGGGCCGTCAACAAGGACCACGACCACACCGTCGGCGACGCGCTGATCACCAAGGTCGGCGACGCGATCCGCCGCACGCTGCGAGCGGAGGACGTGGCCGGACGCATCGGCGGCGACGAGTTCGCCGTGCTGCTGCCGTACACGCGCAAGGTCGACGCGGCCAGCGTCGTCCAGCGGCTGCTCGAGGAGATCCGCGGCATCTCGGGACACGTGACCGGCGCCCAGGGCGACGTCGCCGTCTCCGCCAGCATCGGCTTCGAGACGTACAACGGCCGCGACCTGGAGAGCGTGCAGGATCTGCGACAGAACACCGAACTCTCGCTGCGCCAGGCCAAGCGCCTGGGCGGCGACCAGGCCGTCTACTTCCGCAGCCTGGGCCGCGGATCAGTCGGCGCGGACGAGTAGCACGCGCAGCCAGTCGGCGCGGTCCGCGACGTGGTAGTCGGTCGCCATGTCGACCTCGAGGACGAGCTCGCGCGCGCCGGAGACGTCCACCGGCCCGAGCGGTCGCTCCGGCTCGCCCCCGCGAACCAGGCCGCTCTCCCAGCGCACCTCGCCGTCGACCAGCACGCGAAACTCCACGGATCCGCGGGAGGCGAGCCGCAGGACCTGATCGTCCACGCCGACCGCACCGCGCAGGCTCGCGAAGCCGCCGTCGAGCGCGTAGACGAGCCGGCTCGGGGCGTGCACGCCGATGCCGCGGGTGTACGTGCGACCGTCCACCCGCAGCGGAGACCCGGTGACCGAGCGGTCGCGCGCGGGCAGCCAGCGCATGCCGAGGTCGTCGTCGAAGGGCGAGCCGTCGCGCTCGACGCGCGGCTCGAGGTCGGAGAGGAACACGACCGATCCGTCGTCGCGGAACAGGCTGGAGACGGCGCCGAGCGGCAGGCGCACCGGCTCGCCGTCCCCCAGCTCCAGCGTGCACGCCTCGGGCTCGATGCCGACGAGGTTGCCGCGCAGGCGCCCGAGGTCCACGAGGTCGACCACGACCGCACGGGGGCCGAGCACCTCGGGTTCCCCGAAGCCGAGGTCCTGCAGGAAGAGCCCCGCCAGGTCGTCCCAGCGGTGCAGCTTGGTGCCGATGCGCCCCTCGAACTCGACGCCCTCGGGAGTCAGCTCGAGGAGCGTGCCGTCGTCGCGATCGAGGCCGCCCGACGTCACCCAGTAGATGCGGTCCGCCTCCTCGGCGGGCTGCATCGACGCGCGCTCCGCGGGGCTCATCCGACCGTCGATCCGGACCGAGCTCAGGTGATCGATCGAGAGGTTCACGACCGCCGCGCCCACCAGGCGCAGCCGCAGTTCGTCGCCGCTCCCGCCCTCGATCGCCCCCCACAGGCGGTCTCCGCAGGCCAGCTCGACCCGGGCGCGCTCCGCCGACTCGGGCGGAGACCACGGCTCGAGCCCCTCGAAGCGCACGAAGCTGGCGCCCGCCTCCAGCAGCTCGGCGGGCCCGAGCCCGGTCAGGGCCACGCGCTCGACCTGGCCGTCGGCTCGTTCCAGAACGGCGGTCGGCCCCTCCTGCGGGGGCGAGCCCGGCGACAGCGCCAGCAAGGCGAGCAGCGAAGTGATCATGCGGGGATCCTAGCCTGGCACGGCCGGCGCCCCAATCCGGCCGCTCGCGCCCGCCCCGGGGTGCCAGGATGGCAGCGAGGGCCGTGAGCCTCCCGGCGCGCTGCCAATCAGGCAGCTCAGGCGGGGTCCACCCGCGCCCTGGGACCCTGGGGAGCGTTCGGCACCCTTCTTGCTCTCCGCGGCCCAGTCCTGGAATCGTCTCGCCCTGCGAGGCCCGAGCCCCAAGTCCCCAAGCCCGTTCCGACGTTCATGGCGAAGCAAATGGTTTTCGATGCGGATGCGCGTGAAGCGATCCGCCGCGGTGTTGAGAAGCTCTCGAAGGCGGTCACCAGCACGCTGGGGCCGCGCGGCCGCAACGCCGTGCTGGACAAGGGCTGGGGCGCGCCGACCGTCACCAAGGACGGGGTGACCGTGGCCGAGGAGATCCAGCTGCAGGATCCCTACGAGCACATGGGCGCCCAGCTCGTCAAGGAGGTCGCCAGCAAGACCAGCGACGTCGCCGGCGACGGCACGACGACGGCCACCCTGCTGACCGAGGCCATCTTCAACCACGGCCTGCGCGCCATCACCGCCGGCGCGGCGCCCGCGCGCGTCGCCCAGGCCCTGCGCGACGGCACGAAGGCCGCCGTGGCCGCCCTGGAGAAGGCCTCCCGCCCCGTCAGCGGCAACCAGGAGATCCGCCAGGTCGCGACCATCTCCGCCAACAACGATCCGCGCGTCGGCAAGATCATCGGCGACGCCATGGAGAAGGTCGGCAAGGACGGCGTGATCACCGTCGAGGAAGGCAAGACGATGGAGACCGAGGTCACCGTCGTCGAGGGCATGCAGTTCGACCGCGGGTTCATCTCGCCGCACTTCGTGACCGATCCGAACGCGATGGAGGTCGTGTTCGAGAAGCCGCTGATCCTCGTGCACGAGGACAAGATCTCGAACCTGCAGAAGCTCCTGCCGCTGCTCGAGAAGGTGCGCGAGGCCAAGCGTCAGCTCCTGATCATCTCCGAGGACGTCGAGTCCGAGGCCCTGGCGACGCTGGTCGTCAACAAGCTGCGCAGCATCGTGCAGTGCTGCGCGGTCAAGGCGCCGGGCTACGGCGAGCGCCGCAAGGCCATGCTCGAGGACATCGCCGTCGTGACGGGCGCCAAGCCGGTCATGAAGGACCTGGGCGTCGACCTCGACACCCTGTCGCTGCGCGACCTCGGAACCGCCCGTCGCGTCGTCGTCGACCACGACAACACGACCATCGTCGGCGGAGCCGGCAAGCGCGAGGCCGTGGACGCCCGCGTGTCCCAGATCCGCCGCCAGATCGAGACGACGACGTCCGACTACGACCGCGAGAAGCTCCAGGAGCGCCTCGCCAAGCTGACCGGCGGCATCGCGCAGGTCAACGTGGGCGGCGCGACCGACACCGAGGTCAAGGAGCGCAAGGCGCTGATCGAGGACGCGCTGCACTCGACCCGCGCGGCCGTCGAGGACGGCATCCTGCCCGGCGGCGGCGTCGCGCTGCTGCGCGCCAGCCTGGCCGTGGAGCGCCTCGGCAAGTCCGAGGACACCGACTACGCGCTCGGCATCGCCGCGCTGGCCGGCGCCATGCGCCGTCCGATGGAGCGCATCGCGAGCAACGCCGGCCACGACGGCAGTGTCGTCGCGCACCGCGTCCTCGCGCAGAAGGATCCGAACTACGGCTTCAACGCCATGACCGGCGAGTACGGCGACATGATCGAGATGGGCATCATGGACCCCGCCAAGGTCACCAAGACGGCGATCTCCAACGCGGTCAGCGTGGCCTCGCTGCTGCTCAGCACCGACGCGCTCATCGCGAACCTGCCCGAGAAGACGACCAAGGCCGGCCACGGTGGCGAGGACATGGACGAGATGGGCGGCATGGGTGGAATGGGCGGCATGGGCGGCATGGGCGGAATGGACTTCTAGCGCGCGCCCCGAGTCCGACCCCTTTCACACGACCAAGAACCAAGAGAACACGAAACGAATCCCCACTCATGGCCAAGCAAATCCTCTTCGACGAAGACGCGCGCCAGAAGATGCGCGACGGCATCGAGAAACTCGCCAAGACCGTCCGCGTGACCCTCGGCCCCGCCGGCCGCAACGTGATCCTGCAGAAGTCCTTCGGCTCCCCGCACGTCACCAAGGACGGCGTGTCGGTCGCCAAGGAGATCGAGCTGGAAGACCCCTTCGAGAGCATGGGCGCCAAGCTCGTGCGCGAAGTCGCCAGCAAGACCAACGACGTGGCCGGTGACGGCACGACGACCGCCACGGTGCTCGCCTCCGCGATCTTCCGCGAGGGCCTGAAGTACGTGGCCACCGGCGTGAACACGATCGCCCTGCGCAACGGCATCGAGAAGGCGGTCGAAGTGGCCGTCGAGTCGATCCGCAGCCAGTCGCGCAAGGTCAAGAACCGCGCCGAGAAGGCCAACGTCGGAGCCATCGCGGCGAACAACGACGCCTCGATCGGCGAGATCCTCGCGGAGGCCTTCGAGCGCGTCGGCGACGACGGCGTCATCTCCATCGAGGAAGGCTCCGGCGTCGAGACCGAGCTCGACGTCGTCGAGGGCATGGAGTTCGACAAGGGCTACGTGTCGCCCTACTTCGCCACCGACCTGACGAAGCTCAACGCCGAGCTCGACGACGCGCTGGTCTTCATCTACGAGAAGAAGATCTCGAACGCGCGCGACTTCCTCCCGATCCTGGAGCGCGCCGTGCAGACGGCCCAGCCGCTCCTGATCATCGCCGAGGACATCGACGGCGAGGCCCTGGCCACGCTCGTCATCAACCGCCTCAAGGGCGTGCTGAACGTCGTCGCCGTCAAGGCGCCGGGCTTCGGCGAGCGCCGCAAGGCCTACCTGGGCGACATCGCCGCGCTGACCGGCGGAACGGCCATCACCGAGGACCTCGGCATCCCGCTCGACAAGGTCACGCCGGAGCACTTCGGCCGCGCCAAGCGCATCCAGGTCACCAAGGACCGCACGATCATCGTCGGCGGCCAGGGCGGCAAGAAGGCGATCGACGATCGCTGCCGCCAGATCCGCGCGCAGATCCAGAACACCAAGTCCGACTACGACCGCGAGAAGCTCCAGGAGCGCCTGGCCAAGCTGGCCGGCGGCGTGGCCGTCATCCAGGTCGGTGGCAGCACCGAGGCCGAGATGAAGCAGCGCAAGGACCTCGTCGAGGACGCCCTGAACGCCACGCGCGCCGCGATCGAAGAGGGCATCGTGCCCGGCGGCGGGGTCGCGCTCCTGCGCG
>CAYGPA010000286.1:6573-7349 GCA_964351535.1 uncultured Planctomycetaceae bacterium | reverse complement strand
GCATGGACGTGATCTACCTGATCAAGTGCATGTCCACCGAGAACGTGCTCTGGGGCGCGCCCAGGATCGCGGACGAGCTCGCGCTGCTCGGCCACGTCGTCGCAGCGTCCACCGTCGCCAAGTACATGGTCAAGCACCGACCGACGCGCCCCGAGCAAAGCTGGAAGACGTTCGTTCAGAACCACATGCCCGAGACTGCAGCCTGCGACTTCTTCGTGGTGCCCACGGCTACGTTCAAGCTGCTGTACTGCTTCGTCGTGATGTCGCTGGATCGCCGCCGGGTCCTGCACGTGAACGTGACGCGACATCCGACTTCGGAGTGGACGGCGCGACAAATCCTCCAGGCGCTCCCAGGGGACGGCTGGGTGCCGCGCTTCCTGATGCGGGACCGCGATAGCTGCTACGGCTTCGAGGTCCACCGAGCCATCCGCGCGCTCGGGATCACCGAGGTCATCTCTGCGCCTCGCTCGCCGTGGCAGAACGCCTACGTCGAGCGCCTCATCGGATCGATCCGGCGGGAGTGCACGGACCACATGATCCCGATGGGCGAGAGGCACCTCCGGCGCGTGCTGGGGGAGTACGTCGAGTACTTCAACAAGAGCCGGCCCCATCAGGGACTCGGCGGGAACGCGCCAACGCCTCGCCGAGTCGAGGCTGTAGGTCAGGTCGTGGCGACGCCGGTGCTCGGCGGTCTGCACCACAGATACTCGCGCGCGGGGTAAGCACTCCGACTCGGGTCAGGACTAAGACGGAACGACAGCGGCGGTCTGTTTGGA
>CAYGPA010000286.1:0-6563 GCA_964351535.1 uncultured Planctomycetaceae bacterium | reverse complement strand
GCGGGGTGCGCAGCATTCTCGGTAGGGACAACCCTGTTTCGGGTTAGCGGGCTCAGCTCCCAACAATGGGAGCGATCGGGCGCAGAGCGCTCAGAATCGTCCTCGGCCGAGTTTCTGGATAGGACGAGCAAGTGCGAGCGGAGCCAGCACACTTTCCCGCCGCAAGACAGCACTCGTCCCAAAGATGGGACGGCGGCAGGCTGTCGTCTAGGGATGGGAGGGGGAGGTCTGCGAATAGCGCAGAGAGAACCCTTAGGAGCGCTGGGCGTGCATCGCGGGAGAACCGCAGTTCCACCCGGCTTTAGTCAGATAGTGGTACTGTGAGTAGATGGGGCTGGCGCCGTGCAGTGCGCCAACTCGGGCAAGATGTGTAGCCGGAGCCAGTCGGGCGAAGCAACCAAGTCCTCCCTCAGCTAAGCGCTCAGCATGTCGAATCCCGCAGATAGAGAGATTCTAAGCATCGAACAGGCAGCGAGGCTGCTTGGGGTAAGCATAAAGACCTTCAATAAAGTGCTCCACAGTTCTGATCTCCCCGCTCGCAAGATCGGACGAGAGTGGAAGTTCTCACGACAGGCCCTGATCGAGTGGGTTGGCTCTGGCAGGTCATCCGGGTTCTACAGACAGCAAGAGCCCTCGCGTCGATCAATGAGCACGAGCTCCGGAACGCGAAAGGGCGGTCGATCTCGTTTCGAGGAGGAGGAGCTCGAAGAGGGCCTCGGCGACCTTGTCATGTTTCCTCGCGGAAGACCCTCTGAGGCTGGCCCAGCAACCACCACGGCAACAGGTTCAGGCTACCTGGAGGTGAGAATTGACGCAGACTTTGACGAGTTCTCTTCCGCCGATGGGCAGAGAGTTCTGAAGGTCCTTGCTGCCCATGCTGGAGGTAGGATCGACCTTGTGTCCGTCTCCAGGGGAAGTGTCATCCTAAAGCTGGCGCTCGATGCGGCCACGGCGGAGACTCTCTACTGGGCGATCAGGCGTGGAGACCTTGACAGCTTAGGTGTCCATTCAGCTAGAGCTGTAGGTGGGAAGCTGGCGGAGGTTATCGTAGGCGCGAAAGAGCGAGAAGGGGCGTTTGATATTCTGCTTGCCTACAATCGGCAGGACGTGCGCGACGCGGAGCGTCTGGTAGATGAGTTGCGCTGCGCATCGGTCTTGGCCTGGATTGACTGTCGGGACATGAGAGCAGGCAGAAGTTGGCATAAAGAAGTGGCGTCCGCACTGAAGCGAATACCCAACGCCGGGGTGCTTCTTGGAAGGCATGGGGTCGGAACTAGCCAGTCCCTTGAGGTGACATACCTAATCGACGAATGCTCAAGGGATAGTAAGCCCGTGATTCCGATACTCTTAGAGGAGGCGGGAGAAGAGCCAGAAGTACCGGATCTCCTACGTCAGAACGGCACTATCGATCTTCGCAGAGGACGCAAAGAGTTCGATCGACTTGTATGGAGCATCATTCCGCATGGGGTGAAGTCAGTAGAGCGCCCTGCAGCGGAGTAGGGCGGAGGGTGGTCTGCTCGGCGTTGGTGCGCGAACCCCGGACTCATTCCCTGTACCTCCCGAAAACCCTGCACGGGCCCCAGGGTCGTCTCCCGGCGGCGCTTGACGCGCCGCAGCGCTGGTTGGCTTGCACGTCGAGACCTTCCTATCCAGAAACTCGGCCGTGCCGTAAGGCGCTGTGGACCAGCCGGCAGCGTTCCCTGTGGGCCGACAGAGGGGTCTTCGCGGAGGATGCGAGTAGCCGTCCAACAAGAGCGGACGAATGAAGCACCGCTTGCGCACTGCCATGAGAGTCACCGACCGGCTGTGGGGATACGACTTCTTTCTGTCCTACTCGCATCGCGACGGCGAGCTCATCGCGGACGGCAAGCGCCGGAGCCGGTACGTGCGCGAACTAGCGGCCCGACTACGCTCTCGGGGCTTCGCCGTGTTTCTGGACGAAGCCGACTACGACCTCGGCGTCGAACTCAACGCAGCGACGAAGCGCAGCGTGCGCGCCAGCTCGAGGCTTCTGGTCGTCGTACGTCCCCGCGCCTTGAACAGCCCCTGGGTTCTTCAGGAGGTCGGGGAGGCGCTGCGGGCAGGCAAGGACGTCATCATCATCGACGTCAATGGGGCTTTCCAGAGCGCACCGAAGGCCGAACCCCTTCGACAAGCGCTCGGTGAGACGCGGCTGCGATTCGACGAACTGCTGGACGAGGAAGACGGTCACCCTTCGCCAGCCCTGGTCGACAAGCTCGATCTAGCGCATCGGCGATCCCGACGAGATCGAATCCGGCAACGATGGGTAGCATCGGTCGCCACTCTGGTGGGGCTGCTGGGTCTGGCGGCGACATGGCAATGGGCTGTCTCAGAGGCTCGGGCCGCGGAGATCGAGTCGACTCTCGGGCGCCTTCGGACGCGCTCGGCATTGGAGACCGTGTTGGCGGGGCAGCCCGCCACGGCACGGAGGACCCTCGGCACGGTGCCGGAGTCCGCGAGAGGTTGGCCCTGGAGACTCGTCCGAGAGCTCTGTGGCCCGGAGCCACGACTGGTGCAGGTCGAGGGGGGTGGTGCGGAGGACGCGCTGGTCCGCGAGTTCCTTGACGGGGGTGCTTCCAGGGTCGAACAGAAGGAAAGGCATGAGTGGTATGACTTGACAGTCGGAGAGTACCGGGCTCGATGGCCGGCTCCCCGCGGTCAGACCGGCTCGGCCTTCGCCGTGCTGCTCAACGCAGAGAGCGATCAGCCGGTACTCCACCTTGCCACCGGGGCCTCGGGGGACTTCTACGTGGTCTACCCCACCCAGCTCCAAGACCGTGCCTTCCTCCGCGGCTCGAGGGGGCAAGACTCGGTCGGCAACGCCTGGGGATACGCGGCGGGACGGAAGGAGTTCTACGTCCTCGGAGTCCCCCGCCGAACGGCGCTCGCTCAAGATCAACGGATCTACAGCGAGTTCCTCACGGACCGGATCGCGGCTGTCCGGGTCGAGGGCGAGGCCCTCCCGGGGGTCACCTCGGGGCTGCTCGCTCTTCGCCCTCAGAAGCACCTGCCGGAGTTCCTCGCCTTGGGCCTTGACCTTACCGGCGCGTATGCGGACTCCGCGGCGCAGGAACATCTCGTGCTCGATGGACTATCGACCCTGCACGAGTCCACGGAAGGCCGGCTCGGTGGCATCTACGCGACCGAGTCCGATCTTGCGGCGATCGAGGCGCGTGATGGACACATCCAGCGCCGCGTGCTCTCGGCGAACCAGGTCACCCAGCTTTGGAAGCAGCACCCCCGGGTGTCTTTGTTGGCGTGCTCTCGGTCCAGGGTCGTCACTGCGGTCGAACACTGCGAGGAAGGAGAGCTCATCTGTTTCGACCCTGCGACCATGCAGGCTACAGGTCTACTGGGCGGGGACGGCGAACCGATAGACGGACACTGGTTCGACGCCGACCTCCTCCGCTACAGCTTGAGCGGCGACGGTCGGATGTTCTTCATCCGCGCAAGGGGACGTCACCACAGTCTCCGCATGTTGTGGCGCCGCGACGCGGGCGGCGGTGCCCTAGTCGCAAGCGGGGGGGGGGCTTTCATCACAGCCGACTCTCAGAGCCAGGCTCTGATCGCGCCAGTCGATAGGCAGGAGCCGGGCGAGACGATGTAATTGGGGGCTACGGGTGCCTCCGCCGCCGTCTTGCACGATGATGGGACGCTGAGCTATCACCCCTCCCCGCTGGAGGATTCCGTGTGGACGACGGAGCTGCCGGGCTTCTTGTCGTCGCCCGGAATGCAGCCCCCGTTTCGGAAGGACGCAGCTCTAGGCCTCTTCGCGATCTCCAACTTCATTCTGGACCTGGGCACCGGGGAAGTGCTGCTGGAGGCCGATGCGCCCATCGCGGTATCGCCCGAGTGGAGTCATGCCCTAGTCGTCTACAGGTCTAAGGTGGGCCCCTTGGAGTACGGTGTGCAGGTTCTGACCCCCGGCGAGGTTCAATGGTCGCATCTTGAGCTTGGAAACCTCGAGACGGCTCAGTCGGAACTCGTCAGGGGAGAGGCGGCCGACCCGACCGAGCGCGTTCCCGAGGTTCAGCCCTTCTCGCGCACGCAACTCGACGAGTGGTTCGCGGAGGAATCAGAGGACGCATCCCTCACGAGGTCCTACACGATCTGGCCTGGCGATACTCTCTTCGGCATCGCCCAGAGAGAGTTGGGCGACGGGTCCTTGTGGCCGAGGATTCTGGAGCTTAACCCGGCACTGCAGCCCAACAATTTGCGAGTTGGGTCGGCGATCGAGCTGCCAGCAGACAACTAGCATGGATCCCGTGCTGTCCCGAAACTCGGCCGCGCTGCAAGTACGTTGCGCGAGCATGTGATGCAGATCGCTAGACTGAGCTGCTGATGGCCGCGACCGAGCCCGTGCGACTGGGTGCTTCCGCCACCGCCTGTTGCGCCATGGCTCCTAACCACATGGCGCGACGACGCTTGCGCGTGATCTAGCCTGCACCGGATCGAGGAGGGCGCTGATGACGCGATCAGGAGGAAGTCGTGGAGCGGGGTGCCCGAGACCGGGCTGCGACGGAGCTCGTGCGCCGCACCGGTGGTATCGCACGAAGCGAGGCCGACGGCGGCGCTGGCGGTGCCCGACGTGCGGCGCGACGTTCTCCTCGACGACGGGCACGGCCTACCACCGGCTCCAGGCGACCAGGAGGGAGTTCGACGCCGTCGCCGGCCTGAGCGTGGAGGGCATGACCATCTCGGCGATCGCGAGGATTGCCGGCCGGGCCTGGAACACCGTGGACCGCTGGCTGCGGCGGGCATGCGTGGCGGCTGGCCGGTTCCTGGACCGCCACCTCCGAGGCTTCGGTCTCGTCGAGGTCCAGGCGGACGAGATCAGAGCCTTCGTCGGCTCGAAGGAGCGGCCGACCTGGGTGTTCGCCAGAATGGAGGTCTGGTCTCGACTCTGGACGGGCGTCCAGGTGGGGCGCGCAGTTACCGGAACACCAAGGCGCTGATGCGGGACTTGGCTCGACGCAGCAAGCACGCGATCGGGGTGCTCGTCGCGACAGATGGCTTCCGATACTACGAGCCAGCCATCCGCCAGGCGCTGCCGGCAGGTGTCGTCTACGGGCAGGTCATAAAGGCCCGCCGCAAGGAGCGGGTCGTCCGCGTCGAGCGCCGGCTGATCATCGGCTCGGACTGGGGACTTGAGGAAGCGCTGGCGGATTCCGAGGACTCCGAGCGGCTCAACACGTCGTTCATCGAGCGGCTCAACCTCACGATCCGATCGGGCTGCTCCTACCTCGGCCGGCGGACAATCGCCCACGCGCGGGTCACAGATCGCCTGGCCGGGCAGCTCGATCTACTCCGCTGCCACTACAACTTCGTGCGGCCGCACCGCTCGCTCCGGTTCGGGCCGGTGACGCGAACGCCGGCCATGCAGGCAGGGCTGGCCACGCGGGCGCTGGCCTGGCGGGAGATCTTTGGCTCTGCCGTGCCCGGTCGGCGGGGCGGTGGTATGGTCGATGCCCTGCGGCTAGTCACTGGAGCGAGACAGGGTCTTCGGGCGGCCGCCTAGCAACACTGGATGAATGAAGCACCGCTCGTCGCGCAGGCGGCTGTTGAAGGTCTCGGCGTAAGCGTTCTCCCAGGGCGCTCCAGGCTCGATGAAGAGCGTTTCGCTGCCCACCATCTGGATCCACTCGCGGATCGCGACAGCGATGAATTCAGGACCGTTGTCGGAGCGGATGTGCTCGGGCGCGCCGCGCTCGATGACCAGGCGCGCCAGCTCGTCGATCACGTCGAGGGCGCGGATCGAGTACGCCACGTGGAGCGCCAGGCACTCGCGCGTGTACTCGTCGACGATGATCAGGATCTTCAGCTGCCGACCGTTCTCGAGCCGGTCGAAGATGAAATCGTAGCTCCACACGTGATTCCTGCGCTCCGCTCGTCGCCGAGTGCAGGAGTTGCCCGAATGGCCCAAACGCCAGCGCTTGCGCCGCTTCCTGGGCACGCGCATGCCCTCCTCGCGCCACAGGCGCTGCACGCGCTTGCGGTTCACGCGCCAGCCGCCGCGCAGCAGCAGCTGGTGGATGCGGCGGTAGCCGTAACGCGGGTGCGCTCCGGCCAGCCGCCGCATGTCCGACAGCAGTCGGCCGTCCGCTTCGCGACCAGCAGGCTTCCGTCGTTGCGTCGATCGGTGTTGCCCGGTCAAGCGGCAAGCACGGCGCTCGGAGGCTTTGTGCCTCTCGACCAAGTGCTCCACAGCTCGCCTCCTCCTGGCCGGGCTCAGAAGTTTCCCTCCGCGAGATCCTTCAGCATCGCGTTGTCCAGCGCCTGGTCGGCGACCAGCCGCTTCAGCCGCGCGTTCTCGCGCTCGAGCTCCTTCAAGCGCTTCATGTCCGGGCCCTTCATCCCGCCGAACTGGTTGCGCCAGCGGTGGAACGTCTGCTCGGACACCTCGAGCTTCTTCGCGATCTCGGCCGTCGTCCGGCCCTCCGACTGCATCACCTCGGCGTCGCGCAGCTTCGCCAGGATCTGCTCCGGGGTGTGTCGTTTCCTTGCCATGAGGTCCTCGATTCTGCCCTCTCGGGCGCAGGACT
>CAYGPA010000285.1:0-7350 GCA_964351535.1 uncultured Planctomycetaceae bacterium | reverse complement strand
GAGGAGCAGTACCAGCGGCTGCGGCAGGAGGAGCTGCTCTTCCGCATCGCCGAGGAGGTGCGCGGGCTCATGGAGGCGCACGCCGACGCGATGGTCGCGACGCGCGAGGTGGACTCCGGGCGCGAACCGGGCGACCGCCCGACGCGCGCACAGCGCCTGCGGCTGCGGCGCCTCTCGGGCGACGAGGAGGCGCTGGCGACGCGCAGCGGCGAGCTGGCCCAGGCCATCGCCTCCGAGGAGAGCCTGGTCTTCGCCGAGCTCCTGCGCGAGATCCAGGAGGACCTCGAGCGCATCGCGCGCGACCTGGGCGAAGAGGGCGGCTATCGGACCGGCGAGCGCGTGCAGGCGCTGCAGGAGGACGTGCTCGAGTCGGCCGAGTGGCTCGCGGAGGCGCTCGAGGAGGAGCAGCAGCGCCGCGAGCAGAGCGAGAGCGGCTCGCAGAGCCCGCAGCAGCAGCAGGAGAGCGAGAACCGGCTCGTCCCCGACGTGGCCGAGCTGAAGCTCCTGCGCCGCATGGAGGTCGACAACCTCGACCGCCTGAACCGCATGCTGATCTTCTATCCCGAGCTGGACGACGCCGACGTCGAGGTCGACTCGCTCGTGCTCGAGGAGATCCAGCGACTGGCAGAACGCCACGAACGAACCACGGCCCTGTTCCGGACGTTCCGGCAGCGCCTGGCGATTCCCGACCCCGACAGCATCGAGTCCGTCGGGGCCCCGGGCAGCGAGGACCAACCATGAACGAACGCATCTTCACCCTCCCCCTCGTCCTGTTCGGCCTGCTGGCCGCCGACGCCTCCGCACAGGATCCCGAGCCGGTGGACGAGGCCCGCGAGCGCGAGCTGATCCGCCCGATCATGGAGTCGCCGACGGTCGACCCCGCGCAGCAGATGATCGAGCTGTTCCACCGGGTCGAGACCAAGCTCATCGAGGTCGACAGCCTGCTCTACGACGCGAGCGCGGGTGAGGTGTCGCTGTCCGACGCCGCCCGCGACAGCGGCATGGGCGACCTCCTGCGGGGCGGGATGAGCCGCAGCGAGGGCGCGATCGAGACCATCGACGAGATCCTGCGTCTCGCGCAGGAGCAGGGCGGCTCCGTCGGTTCGTGCATGAACGCGAGCGAGCAGGGCGGCGGCAACTCCCCGCTCGACAAGGAACAGCAGGGTCAGTCCCAGCAGCAGCGGGAGCAGACTCCCGAGAAGCCGGAGGGCAGCGAGCAGGACTCGCAGAAGGACCCGTCCAGCAACCAGGAGCAGAGCGACCCCAAGGCGAACGGCGAGGAGCCGCAGGACGACCCGGAGAACCGGCAGGCCGCGCCGCCCACGCCGCGTGCGACCGAGCCGGGCGCGGCGCCCTTCGGACAGGACCAGTGGGGCGACCTGCCCGCGCACGTGCGGGAGGTGTTCCGCACCGAGGGGCAGGCCGACATGCCCCCGCAGTACCGCGACTGGATCGAGTCCTACTACAAGCGCCTCAGCAAGCGCCAGGGGCGCTGAGAACGGGTTGCCACCGGTGCGCGCGTCGACCGACCTGACCCGCATCCGCGCGGCCGCGTGCGCGCTCGGAGTCCTCGCCGGCTTCGCGCGCGGCGATACCTGCGGGCCGACCCTGACGGCGGCGCACCCGCGGCCTCTCTCCACGACGGGGCTGCTGTGCGCGGAGGAGCCGCCCGACGTCGAGTCGCTGCCCCGCAGCGACGAGGGTCTGCCGCAGCGGAGCAGCCTCCAGGCCGCGGCCGCGGAGTCGCTGGAGCGCGGTCTCGCCTTCCTCGCCGCGCAGCAGGCGACGCAGCCCGACGGATCGTTCCCGACCGGAGCGTCGGACGGCTACGCTCCGGTGGCGGTCACGGCGCTGTCGGCGCTGGCGCTCATGGCGGGAGGCAGCTCCCCGGACCGCGGACCGCACGGCGAGCAGGTGGCCGACGCCATCGACTACCTGCTGGCACGCGTGGACGGCTCGCGCGGCTCGGAGACGCTCGGCTACCTCGCCGCCGAGAGCGACCTCGTCTCGCGCATGCACGGCCACGGCTACGCGACGCTCGCCCTGGCGCAGGCTTACGCCCAGTCGCCGCGGTCGAAGCGCGGCGAGCGCATCGGCACCGCCCTCGAGGCCGCCGTCCGCCTGATCGAGCGGAGCCAGGGCGCGGAGGGCGGCTGGTACTACTCGCCCAGCGACCGCATCTCGCACGAGGGTTCGGTCACGATCACCCAGGTCCAGGCCCTGCGCGCGGCGCACAACGCGGGAATCCACGTCGACACGCGCGTCATCGCGAAGGCGGTGCGCTACGTCGAGCGCTCGCAGAACGACGACGGCATGTTCCGCTACGCGCTGAACCGCGACGAGACCAGCATCTCGCTGACCGCCGCGGCCGTGTCGACCCTCAACGCCACCGGCGTCTACGAGGGCGCGTACCTGCAGCGCGGCATGGACGCGCTGTGGACGCGCCTGCTCGCGCGCGGCGACGCCGAGCGCGCCCAGCTCGCGAAGTGGCCGCTGTACGAGCGGCTCTACGTCGCCCAGGCGCTGTGGCAGCACCGCGACCCGCGGCTCTTCGAGCAGTGGCATCGCGATGAGGTCACGCGGATGGTCTCCCGGCAGCGCGCCGACGGCTCGTGGAGCGGCTCCCCCTTCGGCGAGAGCTACGCGACGGCGATGAACTGCCTCGTGCTCGCCATGCCGCAGGAGCTGCTGCCGATCTTCCAGCGCTGACCGTCCGCGGCAGGCGCTGCGCGCCGGGCCCCGTCGTCCGGCCTCCGCCGGGACTCAGCCCAGCACGTCGTCGGCCGCGATCGCGCCCTCGGCCTCTTCGCGCGTCGGGATGTGCGAGATGATGTCGGTGAAGAGCCGCAGCTTGGCGGCCAGGCCGACGCAGTTGCGGTCGATGTCGATCGTCTTGCCGCCGGGGTGCGAGATCTCGACGTCGTAGGCGCCGAAGCCGAAGATCAGCTCGAACACGTCGCGCACCTTGTTGTCGACGACGCGCCCGATGATCGGCATGGGTCGACGCCCCAGCGGCGGACGCAGCTTCGCGCGACGCAGGGCCGAGAGCTCGCGCTTCTTCCAGGTCACGGAGAACACGTAGACCACGATCCAGATGAAGAGCAGCGTGGTGTTCAGCACGAGCAGCGTCCTCGGGTCCATCGCGAAGCTGAGCTTGCGCAGCGCCTCGACCAGTCCGTCGACGCCCGCCCAGGCGAGGTAGCCGCCGTGGAACAGGACGATCGCGGTGATGAACGAGAGCAGCAGGATCACGAACCCCAGCGGACTCGTGTCCTCGGCGATGACCAGGTAGCAGACGAACCCGAAGCCGAACATCCACCAGATGACCTGCGTGTCGGGCAGCACCCCGAGAGCGTTGAGTCCCAGGACCGCGAAGCCCGGCAGCCAGATCAGGTAGAAGTAGAAGGCCTTCGGAAAGCTCGTGTAGATCAGGACCCGCTGTCCGCCCACGCTGCTGCTGTAGACAGGCATGAGCCAGCGCAGGACGGCGCCGAAAAGGCGTGCGACGAGTCCCGGTCCCGGATTCGTGTTCACTTCGGCCATGGGCGCGCATCCTAGCAGGCTGTCCAAGAACTCGTCCGGGCCGCCCGCCACGGGAGTTGTCCGTATTTGGCCCGCGCGCCTTTCAGGCGCGCTCACGGTTCGGGCCGGGGCCCTTCCCCGCCAGGCGCGCCCCTCTTCGGGCGGGCCGACCCGCGGCTTCGGTCGGCCTCGGATGACGAAACCCTCATGGGTCACGTCGGCCCGGGAACGGGCTTGCCTCGAGCATGCGGGAACGCCAGCATTCTCGCGGGAGTTCCCCTCCCGTTCGTCTTGTCCCCGTGGACTCGCCTCGGATCCGTACCGAGCGGGCCGCACGCACTCTCGAAAGGAACACCATGAAAAAGTGGATCGGCGCCCTCGCAGTCTCGCTGCTTTGCACCGCCTGCATCGGCACGAACAGCACGTTCAACAATCTGCGCGACTGGAACGAGGACGTGTCCGAGAACAAGTGGGCCCAGGAGGGTGTGCACCTCGCCTTCTGGATCCTGCCCGTCTATCCGCTGGCGCTGCTCGGCGACATCGTGATCTTCAACTCGATCGAGTTCTGGGGCGGCGAGTAATCGCCCGGCTGGGAAGGGAGGGGTGGTCTCGAGAGAGACCGCCCTCTCCCCCCGCACCTCGTCCGACGTTCCGCGAAGCCAGCCCCGGTTCCGCCCATGACCGACCGCCCGCTGCTGCTGCACAACCCCAGGTGCTCCAAGAGCCGCGCGCTGCACGCGGCGCTCGAGGAGCGCGGCGTCGCCTTCGAGACGCGCGCCTACCTCGACGAGCCCCTGAGCCTGGACGAGCTCGCCGATCTCCACGCGAAGCTCGGAGCGCCCGCGGCCGCGCTCGTACGCTCGAAGGAGCCGGAGTACGCCGAGGCGGGACTGTCCGACGCATCCGGCGAGGCGGAGCTCCTCGCCGCGATCGCGCGCTTCCCGCGCCTGCTCGAGCGCCCCGTTCTCGTGGTCGCGGACCGCGCCGCCATCGGGCGCCCCGGCCCCGAGAACGCGCTGGCCATCCTCTGAGGCGCGCGCCTCAGCCCGGGGTCGGCGCCTGCCCCGGCATGCGGTAGGCCGCGAGCTCGAAGTCCTCGAAGCCGCAGGCGGCCAGGCTGCGACGGATGCTCTCGCGATCCGACTCGGCGCGTGCGAGCTCGTCGCCGCCCACCTCGACCCGCGCCCGCGGAAACTGGTCGCGCACGCGCACCTGGCGCAGGCCCGAGGCGCGCAGGGCCTCCTCGGCCCGCTCGACGCGCGCGAGCCGCTCGCGCGTGACCTCGGTGCCCACGGGAATGCGCGACGCGAGGCAGGCCATCGCGGGCTTCTCGGCCACGTCGAGCCCATGATCGCGGGCGTAGCGCCGCACGTCGGCCTTGGTCAGCCCGGCCTCGCGCAGCGGCGCGCGCACGCCGCGCTCGGACGCCGCCCGCGCGCCCGGCCGGTCGTCCAGCAGGTCGTCCGCGATCTCCCCGAAGGCCAGGTTGCGCACGCCACCGCGCGACGCCCAGGCCGTCATGGTCTCGAACAGCGCCGACTTGCACCAGTAGCAGCGGTCCCCGGCGTTCCGGCGGTAGCGCTCGTCCCCCAGCTCGTCGGTGTGCACCACGACGAGGTGCGCTCCGATCGCCGCGGCGAACGCGCGCGCCTCCTCGAGCTCGCGCCGGATCAGCGACGGCGAGTCCGCGATCACGCCCACGGCGCGGTCGCCCAGCTCGGCGACGGCCGCATGCAGGAGGACCGCGGAATCGACCCCGCCCGAGAAGGCCACCGCGACCTCGCCGAGCTCGCGCAGGACCGCGCGCAGGCGCGCGATGCGCTGCTCGAACTCGTTGAGAGGATCGCCGGCTGTGGGCATGTCCGTCACTCCGCGAGGTAGAGCCGCAGCTTGCGCGCGTAGTCCGCGGCGCTCTCGGCGAAGCCCGCGACCTCTTCGTCGGTGAGCTCGCGCAGGACGCGGCCGGGCACTCCGGCGACGAGCGAACGCGGCGGAACCTCGAAGCCCTCCTTCACCACGGCGCCCGCGGCGATCAGCGCCTCGTCGCCGATCACCGAACCGCCGAGCAGGACGGCGCCCATGCCGATCAGGCAGCGATTCCCGACGCGCGCTCCGTGCAGCACGCAGCGGTGGCCGACGGTGACCTCCTCGCCGATGACGTTGGGGACGCCGATGTCGGCGTGGACGATCGTGCCGTCCTGGACGTTCGTGCGCCGGCCGATCGTGAGCGGCGCGTCGTCGCCGCGCAGCACGCAGCCGAACCACACGCCGACGTCCTCGGCCAGCGTGACGTCGCCCGTGACGACGGCTCCCTGGGCCACGAAGGCGCCGCCCTCGACGGGTCGCATCAGGCCGCGGCGGGGAAAGTGGGTCATCGGAGCAGCAGTCCTTCCTGGTCCAGGATCAACTCGCGGACCTCGGGAACGGTCAACAGCAGAGCGAGGGTCAGTCCGTTGTGCAAGGCGTGCACGATCCAGGAGGCCGTCAGCGTCCCCGTCCGCCAGCGCAACCAGCCGAGCATCAGGCTGAGCGCCAGGATCGGCACGAAGGCGTCCAGGCCGTGCAGGGCGGCGAAGAGCGCCGAGGACAGCAGGACGCCTCCCGCGGCCCCGAGGTAGCGCGACAGCAGCGGCTGCAGGAAGCCGCGGAAGAGCAGCTCCTCGAGCGCGGGGACCGCGACGACGGCGAGGAAGCCGGCGGCGAGGAGCCACAGGCCCTCGACGCCCGCGATCATGACGACGACGTCCTGGGGTTCCGGAACGCGCCCCAGGAGCTCGAGCCCCTTGTGCCACGTGGCCGCCACGCAGAGGAACAGCGGGACGAAGCACGCGTAGGCCATGCCCGCCAGCAGCACCGCGCGCGGGTCGAGCGCGCCGCGCAGCCCGAGGCTCTGCAGGGCCGACGCTCCGCGCAGCCGCGCGAGGCGGGCCGCGAACAGCGCCGCCGGCCCCAGCGCGACGACCATGCTCGCGAGCTGGACGACGACCTGCGTCGCTCCGCTCCCCTCGGAGTCCGCGGGAGCGGCCACCGCGAAGAGCAGCCCGACCGTCACGAGTCCCAGGAACCCGACCAGCACGACGAGCAAGAGGTCCAGGAGGCCCCACGGGCCGAAGACCGGTCGCGGCTCCTCGTACAGCGCGCGCGCCAGGTGGCGCGGCAGGCGCACGAGCACGAGGGCGGCGGAAAGCAGCAGCGCGGCGACGGCCGCGACGCCCCAGCTCGGCGGCAGGACCTCGGTCTCGAAGCCTTCGGGGACGACGAACGCCACGGGCGGCGTCAGGCCTGGGCCGGGGCGGGAGCGGTCGCCGCCTCGATCACGCCGTCGACCGGCGAGGACGCGTTGGCGTAGAGCCGACGCGGGATCCGACCCGCCAGGTAGGCGTTGCGACCCGCGCGGCAGGCGTCGCGCATCGCGGCGGCCATGCGCAGCGGTTCGCGGGCCGACGCGATGCCGGTGTTCAACAGCACGCCTGCCACGCCGAGCTCCATGGCCTGGGCGACGTCCGAGGCGGTCCCGACGCCCGCGTCGACGATCACCGGACACGAGACCAGCTCGAGCGTGATGCGAATCGCGTTCGGGTTCAGCACGCCCTGCCCGGAGCCGATCGGCGAGCCCGCGGGCATGACGCTGGTCGCGCCGGCTTGCTCCAGCGCGACCGCGAGGCGCGGATCGTCGGAGCAGTAGACCAGCACGTCGAAGCCGTCCTCGACCAGGATGCGCGTCGCCTCCAGCGTGCCGACGGGATCGGGCAGCAGCGTCTGCTGGTCGCCGAGCACCTCGAGCTTCACGAGCTTCGTGTCGAGGATCTCGCGCGCCAGGTGCGCGGT
>CAYGPA010000284.1:0-7392 GCA_964351535.1 uncultured Planctomycetaceae bacterium | reverse complement strand
CGACGGGCACGCCCGCGGCCTCGAGCTGGTCGAGCACCGTCTCGCGCGGCGGGTCCAGCGAGTAGTCGCGGCGGTTGTACGTGCGCTCGTACGCGCCCGGCTCGCCCACGAAGGGCCGCGCGATCACGCGACCGACCCCGTACGGCACGAGGATCTCGCGCGCGACGGCGCAGACGTCGTACAGCCGGTCGAGGCCGAAGTGCGTCTCGTGCGCGGCGACCTGGAACACGCTGTCGGCGCTCGTGTAGACGATCGGCTTGCCGGTCGCGACGTGCTCGTCGCCGAGTCGCGCGATCACCTCGGTGCCCGACGCCGCGGCGTTGCACAAGACGCCCGGGACGTCGGCGCGGCGGACGAACTCGTCCAGGATCTCGTCGGGGAAGCCGTCGGGGTAGACCGGGAACTGCTCCTTCAGCGGCACGCCCATCATCTCCCAGTGGCCGGTGGACGTGTCCTTGCCGGGCGAGAGCTCCGCGCAGCGGCCGTAGGCTCCCTGCGGGCCGGGCGGACACGGCAACGAGCGAACGCCCGGCACGCAGCCCAGGCCGAGCTCGACGAGCCGCGGCACGTCGAGGCCGCCGTTCGCGGCGACGATGTGGTCGAGCGTGTGGCTTCCCTGATCGCCGAACTCCGCCGCGTCGGGCAGCTCGCCGACGCCGAGGGAGTCGAGGATGATCAGGAAGACACGCTTCAAAGGGGGCCTCAGGCGCTCTTGACCGCGCTGTCGATGTGCTTCTGGATCGCGGCTTCCATCTCGTCCACCCATTCCTCGCCGAAGTCGCGCTCGAGCAGGTCGCGCTCGGAGAATTCCCAGCGCCCGGAGCGCGGGTCGAAGTCGAACTGGTAGTCGTGCTCGCTGCCGTCGTCCTCGATCACCATGACGAGGACGATGTTGTTCGGTGCGTCGAGTTCGGAGCGGAAGCTGGCCATGAGCTTGGATCGCGGCGGTCGCGCCGCTCGAAGTGTTCGGAGGGGGGGGTCGAAGTCGCGACCAGGGCTCGCGAGGGCCGCCAAAGGTACACTGACACCCCGTGCGCCGGGAAGGCCGCACGACGACTCTCGCATGCGACTTCGACGACTTCGCCCTCTGCGCCCGCAGAACGCCTTGCTCGCTGCCTGCGTCCTGCTGGCGGCCGGATGCAGCGCGTGGCACGTCGAGCGCGAAGCGGAGGGCTGGCAGCTCCTGCGTCCGCGGGACGTCGAGATCGACGGCGACGCGTGGGCGGACTCCTTCGCGATCGCGCACGCCGCCGTGCAGGAGCGACTGGGCCCGTTCGACCGTCCGATCCGGGTCCACGCCTGGTCGGGCCGGGAAGGCACGCCGATCGACGCGCGGCCCGAGATCGCTTCGGACGGCCTGCTCGCTCCGGCGGGCGACCTGGGCCCGGCGCGCGTCAGCGCGTTCCACGTACGCCCCGAGGACGCTCACGACGCGCGCGAGAGCGCGGCCGAGATCTACCTCGTCGACACGGACCCCGCGGCCGCCGTGCACGAGCTCGTGCACGTGCGCCTCGCGGAGCTCGACGGCGAGCTGCCGCTCTGGTTCGAGGAGGGCCTCGCGTGCCTGTATGCCGACGGTCTCGAGGTCGACGGCGACTGGCACGTGGACGGCCTCGCGTGCTGGCCGTGGACGCAGCTGCGCGGCCTCGAGCTCCACGACGACGAGCTGGCGCGCCTCCTGGCGCTGAAGGCCGGCGACAACTACGACGCGCGCGACAACCGCCTCGTGCACTTCGTCGGCTGGGCGCTCGTCTTCGACCTCGCGCGCCGCAGACCGCAGCGCACGTGGCGCGAGTGGTACGAGGCCTTCGAGCGCGCGCCCGACCCCGTCGCCGAGACCCGGGTGCGCCTCGACCGGACGCTGGACCCGAACGCCGTCCGCGACTGGCTCGCCCGCTTGACGCACTCCAACCGCGGCGCGCGGCTCGCCGCCGCCAAGGGGACGTGGAAGCTCGCCTCGGCCACGGTGATCGACCTGCTGCTCGACGAACTCGAAGAGGAACGCGACCCCGAGGTGCGCGCGACGTTCGCCCTGAACGCCCTGCTCGCCGCCGGCGAGACGAAGCCCGGCTGGTTCCGCTGGCAGCGGCTGCGCGAACAGGCGCTCCCCGTCCTCGTGAACGCCAGCCTGCCCGACCCCGACGAACAGCGCGCACTGCGCGCCTGGGCCGCGTCCCTCGGGGACTCGACGTCGCGCGCCCTCGCGTCGGACCTGGAACCGTTCGCGCGCCTCTGGCGGGAGTAGCGTCCGCGGCCCCACCACGCGCGACACGCAGCGCGCGCACCGAGCTCAGCGGGAGCCCGGCGTTCTCGCGAGCGCCGACCGCGTCCGATCCTCTTCCGCAGCCGCGAACTCGCCCAGGGCGTCGAACGCGCGGGCCCGGCCCGCGAGGCTCTCGCGGAGCAGCGTGCGGCGGTCGGAGGCGAGGCGCTCGAGCTCTGCGTCCTCCGCCGCCTCGATGCGCGCCAACGCCGCGCTCCAGCTCGCGACGGCCTCGCGCGGGCGCCCCAGCCGTTCGAACGCTTCGGCGCGGCGCTGCAGGGCGCGTACGTGCCCGGGTTCGGCCGCGAGGCAGCGCTCGAGCGGAGCGAGCGCCTCGTCGTCGCGGCCGAGTCGGACCAGCGCGGTTCCCGTCTCGTAGCCGAGCCACGGACTCCAGCCGCAGCGCTCCGCGCGTTCGCAGACCGCGAGCGCGCGATCCCAGGCGTCGAGTATCGCGGCGGCGTGCGCGCCCTCGCACAGCAGCGCGAAGTGCAGGTCCTCTCGACAGGGGGGGCCGCCGAACTCGCTCGCCTCGGCCAGCTCGAGCGCCGCGAGCGATTCTCCGGACGCCTTGGCGAGCTGCACCTCCGCGAGCAGCGCTGCACAGCGGGGCTCGCGGGTCGGCTCGGCGCGGCAGCCGGCGGCGAGGGCCACGGCGAGGGCGATCGCCGGAACACCCGACCACCGTGCGGTCTCGTGAGGCGCGGACTCCACGCGGAAGAGTCTACCGCGGCGACTTCGGAACCATGCGCGCCTCGAAGCGCAGCGTCTCGCCGGAGACGAGCTCGAAGTGCTGGCGGCCGGGGCGGTCGGTCGGGGACGGGGTCTCCGCTCCGGGGGCGAACTCGTAGTCGGAATGGTTCAGGGTGCCCCATTCGACGCCCGGGGTCAGGTTCGGGACGAACGCCCGGCCGGACGCGTCGCTGCGAACGATGCGGCTCTCTCCGAACAGGATCGTCGAGAAGCCGGCGTTCCAGCGCACGTTGGGGTGCAGCGTCACCGACGCGTCGGGCAGCGGTCGACCGTCGGGGTCGACGAACGTGACCTCCAGCGCGGCGGCGGGGTGCATCGGGACGAGGAGCTCGTTCGCGAGCTGCTCGGGCGCGAACTGGTGCAGGCTTCCCTCGCGCCCGCAGTCGGACGAGGGCGGGATCCGCGTCGAGGTCCAGCCGTCGCACACGGCCACGACATCGAGGAAGTGCGGCGGCGCGCCCTCGAGGACGAAGGAGCCGTCGGCCGCGACCTCGACCGTGCGCATGTCGAACACGCCCGGCGCCTCCCACCCCGCGCGCGCGTTGTGGAAGGCCACGGCGACGCGACCATGCTCGACCGGGCGCGGCACGACCGGGTCGAGCATGCCGCGGACCTGGCGCGCGGGATGCAGCTCGACGTGCAGCTCGCGCTGCTCGCCCGCGGCGAGCTCGACGTCGACGAGACGGCTGAACCACTTGCGGCCGTCGCCGTCCTCGTGGGCGAGGAACAGCACGTGGGGGCCGGACTGCAGCCGGCTGCAGGCGAGGCGCCCGTCGCGCAGCGGGGTCCAGTCCTGCGGCGCGAGCTTGGAGGCGTCGTCCATCGTCACGACGACGTCGGCCACGACGTTGTCGGGCGAACCGATCCAGCCCGTCGCGATCACGAACACGCCGGGCTCCAGCACGAGGCGGACGGTCCCGGACCGGGCCGCGGCCTCGTGCTGGAGGGGCGCGAAGCGCGGGTGCAGCACGTCGAAACGGAACCACTGGATGGGCATGTCCACGAACTGCTGGTCCGGCAGCCTCAGCCGTGCGTGCCCCTCGGTGTCGGTGACGACGCTCGCCGGCTCGAGGCTCCAGCCCCACGCGCTCGATTCCGAGCGCATGGAACGGAACCGGATCTCGGCGTCCGGCACCGGAACGTCGTACGCGTCCACGACGACGAACTCGATGTCGCGGTACTCGTGGGTGTGCTCGTGCGGCTGCACCGGCGCCGCGGGCTCGGACTCGACGCCGGTTTGGGGCACCGCGAAGTAGACCACCTCGCGCTCGGCCTCGGCCGCGAGATGGGGCTCCGCGAGCGGCTCGGTCGAGAGTTCGGCGGCTTCGAGCGAGGACGGTTCAGTGACCGCGGAGGACGCGGCGGCGACGGACTCGATCGGAGCCTCGGAGGAGTCGGCGGACCACCACAGCGTGGCGGCGCCCGCGATCACGGCGGCGGGAACGAGGAGCTTCATGGCGACGACCATCGAGGCGAGCGTCACGGTCACGGGCGGGGCGACGGCCGCGGCGTGCTGGAGCACGTCCGCGCGCACGTCGTCGAGCCCGCGCAGCGCGGGCGCCGCGAACGCGGCGGACAGCGCCGCCTCGGCGGGCAGGCGGTCGCGCAGCCGCTCGCGCCCGCGCGCGAGGCGCGAGCGGACCGTGCTGGGCGAGAGCCCGAGCGCGTGGGCGACCTCCGCGGGCGCGAGCCCGTGACGCAGGTTCAGGGTGAGGACCTGCCGGTAGTCTTCCGGCAGCGAGTCGATGGCAGCCTGCACGAGCTCGTCGACCTCGCGCTCCCCGACGCGGCGGCTCGGATCGCGATCCGGCGCCGCCAGGTTCTCGTCGGGACCGCTTCCCCGCGGGCGCCGACGGCGCGCGCTGCGCGCCTGGTTCGCGAGGATGCCCGCGAGCCAGGGGACCAGCGGGCGCGCCTCGTCGTACTCGTCGCGACGCTCGATCGCGACCCGGAACGTCTCCTGCACGGCGTCCTCCGCCAGGGAGGCGTCGCCCACCAGGTGGACGGCCGTGCGCAGGAGCTCCGGAGCCGTCGCATCGAACACCGCCCCCAGCGCGCGCGGATCCCCGCGGCGCCGGAAGCGCTGGAAGTGCGTCACGAGCTCGTGGGGCTGCATCGCCGGTTCTTGCGCCGGGGCCACGGAGCGTCCCGACTCGTTGCGATTTCTTCGATTCGGCGGAGTCCAGAGTGCCACAAGAGCGAGCACGGCCTGCGTCCAACCCGGGCACCCGGAATGGGTTCCGGCCGTCGGCACCGAGTTCCCGGACGGCCCGCCCGCGCTCCGATCCGGGAACGCCCATTCAAAATCGCCGGGGGCCCGCCCAAGGCGGCCGTGCGGCCTATTCTAGGGGGCGCGTCGCATCCGCCGAACCCAGAGGGACTCCCATGTCGAATCCGCAGCGCTCCAGAAGGTATCTCGCGCTCCTCGCAGCGCTCGTCGGTTGGATCGGAGGGGCGCCCGCGCAGACGTGCGTCACCTACGAAGGGGCTCTGGGGCCGATGTCGGGCACGGGGTTCTACCCGAGTGGAATTGCGCTCGACGGCGACACAGCGGTTGTAGGCGCGAGCGGCGACAGCGAGGGCGGCCAATTTCAGGGTGCCGCGTTCGTGTACGTGCGCACGGGGGGCTCGTGGTCGCTCCCGACCAAACTCGTACCCAGCGGCGCCGAGAGTCAGGAGAACACCGGATCTTCCGTCGACATCGATGGTGACATCCTCGTCGCCGGCGCGCCAGGAGGGTCGACGGGAGCCGCCTACATTTTTGGTCGCAGCGGGACAACTTGGGTCGAGATCCAGCGCATCACCCCCTCCGATGGTTCGGTCGGCGACTACTTCGGCACCGCGGTAGCCGCCTCGAACGGACGCATCTTTGTCGGGTCGCCCTCCCACGATACTCCGGCCCTCGGGTCGGGGGCGATCTACGTGTTCGAGCCGCAGGGGGCCCTCTGGTTAGAGACCGACAAGCTCGTTGCTGACGACGCAACCTCATCCATGTTCGCTGTCGGCTTGGGGCGGAGCCTTGATGCGGAGGGGAATCGGGTAGCCACGGGCACGGGATCGCACGCCTACGTGTTCTCGCGTTCCGGTACCACTTGGTCCCAGGAACAGAAGCTGACCCCCGTCGATGGGGTCGACGACACCGACAACTTCGGCGGCGACCTCTCCCTCAACGGCGACACCCTCGCCATCGGCGCATCCAATGGAGACTGGAACCTGATCCCGGGCACGGGGTCGACGTTCTTGTTCCAACGGTCCGGATCCACGTGGAGTCAGACGGCCATCCTCAATGCGTCGGACCCGCGTCTCGGCCACTGGTTCGGAGCCAGCGTCGCGTTGACCGATGATTGGCTACTCATCGGTGCGCCCCGGGACAGCGACGATCCGCCCGCTGGCGGGGCGGCATACTTGTTCCGGCGCAACGGCACGACCTGGCTGGAGGAGACCAAGATCTTCCGCAACCCGGCCGCAGGGTTCGGCATGGGATACGGCACGGGGGTCGACTTCGATGGAACCACAGCGCTCGTCGCCGCCTTGCCAGGCTACATCCCGGTCGACGTCCTCGGCGTGGGTACGCCGCCCCGAACGTACTGCACCGGAAAGACGAGTTCGGTGGGCTGCATTCCCTTCGCTTCGTGGTCGGGAGCGCCAAGCGCCTCTTCCACCAGCCCCTGCTTGGTCCGCGCGGACGACCTCTTGGCGAGCGAGGCCGCGTTCGTGCTGTACTCGTTCAGCAAGGCCAACCTGAACTTCCACGGCGGGAAGCTCTGCGTGAAGGCTCCCGTGAAGCGTTGGCTGCCCCCGGTGATCGCCAAGTCGACGGGTTCTCCCCCGTGCTCAGGTGTCGCCAAGCGCGACTTCAACGCGCGCGTCCAGAGCGGAGTCGACCCCTCCCTGACCGCGGGTCAGATTGTGGGGGTTCAGTGGCGCCAGCGCGATCCGCAGGATCCGGCGGGGTTCGGAGACTCACTGACCGACGCCGTGCTCTTCACGATCTGCCCCTGACGCAGCGGGCCGCGATTCGAGGTTCCGCAGCGCCCAGGCGCAGCCCACGGCGCCCGCAGTCGCGGCCGCGGCCCAGCCCGCGACGAGGTCGCCGCGGCCCAGCAGGGCGGCGCCGGCGCCGAACAGCAGGCCGTAGGTCAGCGCGCAGGAGGAGACCCAGCCGACCAGGACCGCGCGGGTCTCCTGCGGCGGGACGACGTCGGGCGCCAGCGCGCGCACAGGACCCCACCAGCCCAGGGGGCGCACGCGGCGGTAGAAGTCGACCAGCGTGCGCGGGTCCGGTGACTTCGTCGCGAGGACCGACAGCACGGCGCACGTCCCGGAGAAGAGCACGACGAGGCAGAGGCGTCCCTCGAAGCCCAGGACGCCGCCCG
>CAYGPA010000283.1:0-7404 GCA_964351535.1 uncultured Planctomycetaceae bacterium | reverse complement strand
CCTGGCCCATCTCCGTGTAGCCGTTGTAGAGCGACACGGTGGCGTCGTTCTCGACCACCAGGCGCGCCTTGCCCCACTCCGACGCGCCGTTGCCGATGCCGCTGTTCTTGATGCCGCAGCCGATACCGACCGCGTGGCCGGCCGCGCGCGCCTCGTAGTAGGCGTCCTTCACGGCGAGCAGCGTCTGCTTCAGGCCGATCGACTTCTCGAGCACCTGACCCGTCGAGAACAGGTCGCCGACCGCCACCGCGTTGCGCCAGCGGATCTCCCAGCCGTCGAGGCCGACCTTCTCCGCCAGCATGTCCAGCGCGCCGTCCATCGCGAAGTGCGCCTGGTTCGCGCCGAAGCCGCGCATCGCGCCGCAGGGCGGGTTGTTCGTGCTGGCGGCGACGGCCTCGACGTCCACGTGCGGCACACGGTAGGGCCCGCACGAGTGTCCGGCCGCGCGCTCGAGCACCTTGGCGCCGACCGACGCGTACGCGCCCGTGTCGCCCAGCATGCGCGCCCACACGGCGGTCAGCTTGCCGTCCTCGTCGCAGCCGACGCGGTAGTGCATCTCGATCGGGTGGCGCTTGGGATGCAGGCGGATCGACTCCTCGCGCGACAGCGTCAGCCGCACCGGGCGGTTCGTGAGCTGCGCGAGCAGCGCCGTCTGCGCCTGGATCGACATGTCCTCCTTGCCGCCGAAGGCGCCGCCGTTGGGCACGAGCTCGACGAAGATCGACTCCTCGTCGAGGCCCAGGAAGCTGGCGACCTGGCGCCGGTCGTCGAAGACGCCCTGGCCCTGGGTGTAGAGGTGCAGCACGCCGTCCCGACCACCGTCCTCCACGGGCATCGGTTCCGCGAGGCAACTCTCGGGCTCGAGGTAGAGGTGCTCGATGCGCTGCGTGTTCCACGTGCCCTCGACGACGTGGGCGCTGTCGCGCAGCGCCTGCTCCGCGTCGCCGCGCTGCACGACGGTGTGCGAGAGACGGTTGGGGTGCGTCGGGTTGACCTGCGGCGCGTCGGGCTCGAGCGCGCGCGCGGGGTCGACGACGGCTTCGAGGACCTCGTACTCGATCTTCACGAGCTGGGCGGCCAGGCGCGCGGTGGCCTCGTCCTCCGCGGCGACCGCGGCCAGCACGTCGCCGACGCAGCGGACCTCCTCGCCCTCGGCCACGAAGCCGGGCCAGTCGGCGAGGATCAGGCCGTACCAGCGCTCGCCGGGCACGTCGCGCGCCGTCGCGACGCGGACGACACCGGGCAGGGCCTCGGCGGCGGAGGTGTCGATCGAGAGCACGCGGGCGCGCGCGTGGTCGGAGAGGCGCACGGCGCCGAACAGCATGCGGTCGCGGCGCAGGTCGGCGACGTACGGACGGTCGCCGAGCGTCAGCTCGCCGCCCTCGAAGCGCGCGAGGCTCTCGCCCACGCGCCCGCCGACGTGCGGCACGGGCTGGCCCTCGCCGCGGCGCGCGCGCGCGTAGAGCTCGATCGCGTCGACGATCTTCGTGTAGCCGGTGCAGCGGCAGAGGTGCACGTCGATGCCCTTGGCGATCTCCGCCCGCGTGGGCGCGGGGTTCTTGTCGACGAGGTGCACGGCGCGCAGCGCGATGCCCGGGATGCAGAAGCCGCACTGCAGGCCGGCGGCGGCCACGAAGCTCTTGGCGAGCAGCTCCCGCTCGGCGGCCGGCAGCCCCTCGAGCGTCGTCACCTGCTTGCCCGCGGTCTTCGCGGCGGGCACGGCGCACGAGGTCACGGGGCGCCCGTCGACCAGCGCCAGGCAGCAGCCGCACTGTCCCTGGGGCTCACAGCCGTCCTTGGTGGACAGCACGCCGCAGCGTTCGCGCAGCGTCTGCAGGAGCGATTCGCCCTCGCGCGGTTCCGCGGTGACCCGGCGACCATTCAGCGTGAACTCGATGCTCGGCACGCCGCGATTCTACAGGCTGCCGCGCTCCGGGCTAACCCGGACTATTCATGAGCACGCAGCCGAAACGACACAACCGGCGGCCTTCGGCCGCCTCTCGGCGCCTGCCGGCACTTTGCGAACTCCGGCGTCCTCACCGACCTGTAGAGGTCGCCTGCGGGGCCGGCGCCCGCAAAGCACCAGCAGACACCGAGTTGAGCCGTTTCGATCTACGCGTCATGAATAGTCCGGGCTAACGGCTTCGTATGCGGCGCCTGCGGGCCTGGGCCCTACCTTCTCGGAAACGCGCGTGCGAAAGAGCGCGCCGTGCCTGCGCCCGCCCTGGCCGCTGCTCCCGAGCATGGAACCCGTCGGATACCTGGTCTCGAACGAACGCTCCGAGCTGGTTCGTGCCCTGATCCTGGGGGCCGGCTGGGAGCCGGAGCCCGCCCTGCGCTTTCTCTCGACGGCCCTGCGGCGCGTCGGCACCGGCGGGCTGGAGGTCGGCGCGCTGGCGGCCGAGCTGAGGCTGGATCCCGAGCGCGTCGATCGCGCCCTGGACTGGGTCGTCCCGCGGCTCTCCCCGCGGGCCCACGGATTCGTGGGAGATCCGGCGCCACCTGGTATGTTCGCGGAGCAAGGGGGGACCCTCCCCGGGAAGTACGAAAACATGCGAGTCCTGGTCGTAGACGACGACGCCGAGTTCCGGAAGCTCCTGACGATCGCGCTGGAGAAGAACGGCGTGGAATGGGAGGCCGCCGAGAGTGCCGAGGCGGGCCTCGAGGTCCTGCAGGGCACGGAGGAGGGCGACTTCGACGTCGTGCTGCTCGACGTGCAGATGCCCGGCGCCACGGGCTGGGAGTTGCTCTACGAGGTGCGCCGCGCCGGGAACGAGGTCCCGGTGGTCTTCGTGACCAGCGTCGACACGCCCGAGGAGCGCATCAAGGGTCTCAAGCTCGGCGCGGACGACTACGTGACGAAGCCGGTGCTCTTCGACGAGCTCGTCGCGCGCATCGAGGCGGTCGTACGGCGCCGGCGCTCGCTCGCGCCGATGCGCTACGGCGACCTGTCGATCGACCTCGCGCGGCGGCGAGTGCAGCGCAACGACAACACCGTGCACCTGAGCCCGCGCGAGTACGACCTGTTGCTGGCGCTGGTCCTCGCCGACGGCCAGGTCGTGCCGCGCGCGAAGCTCTTGCTCGAGGTCTGGGGGCTCGAGTTCGACCCCGGGACCAACGTGCTGGACGTGCACCTGGGCCGCATGCGCCGCAAGGTGGATCGCCACGGACGCCCGCTCGTCGAGACCGTGCGCGGCGAGGGCTACCGCCTGATCCGCCACGCGAGCGAGCCGACCGCCTGAGGGCGAACTCGCCCTCGAGAGGGTGAACGGCGCGCGGGCGAGCTGGACGATTCGTCGCCAGCTGAACGATTCGTCAATAGGGCCGCCTGTCGTGTGCCCCTACAACCGGTGGTCAGGCGGAGGACGTTCGGCAGTGAATGCCTCGGGGCAGCTATCCGGAAGATCTCGATCCCTCCTCCCAATCCCACTTCGACATCTTCGCCCCGGGAATTCCTCGTTCCTGCTCGGACAGACTTCTCCTTCGAGGGGACGCAGCCACCCCAGAGGCCGCGTCCCCTCGTCTTCTTCCGCTCGCCCCTCGCGGCGTCGACACGCCACGTCACGTCGATCCGCGGGCGGCTAGCCCGAACGAATCACGAGCACGCAGCCGAAACGACACAACCGGCTGGCTCCGCCAGCCTCTCGGCCCCTGCCGGCACTTTGCGAACACCGGCGTCCTCGACGACCTGACCCGGCGTCTTCGCCGATCCATACCCGGCGTCTTCGCCGATCCATACGGCAGGCTGCTGCGGGGCCGGCGCCCGCAAAGCACCAGCAGGCACCGAGTCGAGCCGTTTCGATCTACGCGTCATGAATCGTCCGGGCTAGTCGGTCGGCTCGAACCACTCGTCGCGCGCGAGCGGTAGGCGGAACCAGAAGTGCGCGCCGCCCTCGGGGCGCGGCTCGTAGCCGATCTTGCCGCCCCAGGCCTCGACGGTCTGCCGGCACGAGAACAGGCCGATGCCGGACATGCCCGACGCGGAGCGTCCGATCTCGAACAGGTGCGCGGCGACCTCGGGGGCGACGCCGGGGCCCTCGTCGTCGACCCAGAGGAGTGCGAAGCGGCCCTCGGCGCGCGCGCCGAGCGTGACGGTCGTGCCCTCGCCGGTGTGGCGCAGCGCGTTCTCGAGCAGGTTCGAGAGGATGCGCTCCAGGCGCGTGCGCTCGCCGACGACCTTCAGCTCGCCGCCGACTTCCAACTCGCCAGGCTCCGGGGGAACCTCGAGCCTCAGCGCGACGCCCGCCGCGGCGAACGCCGAGCGCAGCGCCGCGACGAGCTCGCGCGCGATCTGCGCCGCGTCCGGCGCGGTCGCGGGGGACGTGTGGAACGCGTCGAGCTCGCGCAGCTCCGACGAGAAGATCGACAGCACGTCGCGGATCATGCCGAGCTGCTTCTCGGCCTGCCGGAGGCCGAGGGCCACGACCTCAGCGTGCTGCGTCGGGTCGAGCTGGGCGTCGCGCAGGAGCGACAGGCTGCCCATCATCCCGGTCAGCGGCCCCTTGAGGTCGTGGACGATGCAGCGCAGCAGCACCTCCTTCTTCTCGAGCTCGCGCCGCAGGCCCGAGTAGCGCAGCGCCGTCTCGCGCGCCTTCTGCAGCAGCTCGCGCCGCTCCTCGAAGGCCTCGGCGAGGCGCTGCACGATCAGGTACGAGCTGCCCGCGCGCGACTGGATCGCCACGGCTTCGAGGTACAGCTCCTCGCCGTCCGCGCCCTCCTCGCTCCACACTCCCGAGCGCGCGCGGCCGGCGGCCGCACCCTGCCAGAGCTGTTCGGCGTCGATCAGGAAGTTCTCGAGGAACGGGACGTGATCCCCGGGCGCCAGCGCCTCCGACGGGCCGCCGCACAGGGTCGAGAGCCACTCGGGGAGCACGCCCAGGCTCTGGAAGCGGCCCAACGACACGCGCTTCAGCACGGCGGCGTGCATGGCCGCGAGCACGTCGTCCAGCCCCTGCCAGGGCCCGCCGCGCACCTCGAGCTTCTCCAGCAGCAGGCTGAGGTCGTTGCCGCGCTGCTGGATCGGCTCCCGACGGTCGACGTCCTCCTGCGCGTCGAGCAGCAGCACGAGGACGCCGCGCGCCGTCGAGCCGACGTGCAGGTCCGCGCGGCGCCCGCTGGGCGTCTGCACGCCGGGCAGCGTCACGCCGTCGCCCGCGAACGGGAAGAGGCCCACGAGGCACGCGGCGTGCTCGGGGGCGAAGTCGCCGCGGCCGACGTCCGTCAGGCCGTAGAGATCGAGCCGGCCGCCGCGCTCGAGCACGTGGCCGCGCGGGTCGCAGAGCAGGTGCGCGGGCCGGCGCAGGTCGGCGACCAGGTCGAGGAGCTCGGGAGCCGATTTCGCGGGCATCGTCAGTCGGCGCGGGGGGATGCGGGCGTCACGATGAGGCGGGTCAGCGTCAGGAACGCCTCCTCGACCCCCGCGCCGGTCTTCGCGCTGGTGCGGATCAGGGGGCGTCGAGGGTCGGCGATCGCGCGGAGGAAGTCCTCGGTGACCTCCCAGTCGTCCTCGAGGTCGACCTTGTTGAGCAGCAGGATCGCCGGCACGTCACCCAGGGCGCGCCGCGCCATCTCGTGCAGCGCCACGGCCTGCTCGACCGTCGCGCGGCGCGTGCCGTCGGCGACCAGGAGCAGACCCGAGCTGCCGCGCAGGTACGACTCGCGCACCTTCTGGAACTCGTCCTCGCCGTGCAGGTCCCACAGCACGAGGCCGACCGGGGTGCCGTCGAGGTCGACCTCCTTCTTGTCGATCTTCACGCCGACGGTCGTCAGGTAGCGCTCCGAGAACACGCCCTCGACGTAGCGGGCCACCAGGCTCGTCTTTCCGACGGCGAAGGCGCCCAGCATGCAGATCTTCTTGCGGATCACGGCGCTTCCGAGTTCAGGCTCCGCCCGAGCCGCCGCGGGGGGAGCTCGGAGCGACGACCGGGGTCGCGAGGATACGGACCTCGGGTGCCGAGCGCAGCTCTTCCTCGGCGCCGGCGGCGAAGGTCGTGACCACGCCGGCCGCGTGGTGCAGCCGGGGGACGAGCAGCGCCTCGAGCGCCTCCGCGCGACGCCGGCCGAGAGCGGTCTCCCCGTCCTCCCACTCCGCGGCCGAGGCGGACCCGCGCAGCTCGATGCGGTAGGTGCGTTCGGCCCGTCCGGCGGCCTCGTCCAGCCGGTCGAGGCGCTCGCAGAGACTGCGGACCTCGGGCGCCTCGGGGTCGAGCGCGGCCGAGCGCGGAGCGAAGGAGAGCGACGCTTCTGCCAGCGCGGTCAGGCCCGCCGCGAAGGATTCGTCGTCGTCGTCGGAGAGCGCGCTCCAGTCCACCCGCTCGACTCCGGGGATCGCCGCGGCGCGGCTGCGCGCCTGCTGGATCCACGCGTGCGAGGCGGTGCCCGAGAGCGAGAGGGTGGCACCGTCGAACCCGGCGCGGACCGTCGCCGGCGGAGCCAGCGTGCGCGCGACGCGGGCGGCGACCATCTCCGGCTCGAGCGAGAGGTACGGGTCCATCGACCACGTGAAAGCGTCCGGATCCAGGCGCGCGTCGGCCACGACCTCGGCCGGCGCGCGCGCGTCGGGATCGCGCAGCACCGAGATCCGCGTGAGGCCGTCGGCTTCCGTGCGCGAGATCAGGACGATGCCCGGCTCCTCGTCGAGCAGCGCGACCGCCGAGCGCCACGCGCGGCGCTCGGCGAAGCCCGTGAACACCACCGACGCGAGCCACAGGGTCAGGGAGAGGAACACGACGATCCCGATCACGAGACCCGGCTTGAACCTGCGCCGCCGTTCGCCCGCCGGGTCGCGTCGCTCCTGGTCGAGACAGGACTCGAGCAAGGGCTGCGTGACGGCGAACACGCTGGTGTCGCCGTCGAACTCCGACAGCGTGTCGCCGAACAGGCGGTGGATCTCCTCCAAGGTCTCGGTGAGCCGCGTCTCGAACGCGGCCGGCGGCACGCCCCGCACGAGCGCCGCGAGCACGGCGTGCGGACCCTGGACGACCATCAGGCGCTGGTCGCCGAACCGCACCTGCTGAACGCCTCCGCCCTCGGCGAAGGAGTCGCTCACGAAGTCCTGGATGGCGGTCAGCATGCCGGAGACGAGCTCGGGGTCGCCGGAGGCGCTGGGCGTCAGCGCGCGCTCGAGCAGCAGTCCCGAGTGGCCGTCGATCAGGATCGCCTGCTCGACGCGGTAGAGCAGCGTGTGCGAGAGCACGACCTCGGAGAACGGTCGGCCGGTCCGGTAGGCCTCCAGGCGCCAGCCCAGGCTGCGCGGCGACAGGCTGTTCTCGAGCGTGTGGTTGAAGCTCTCGAGAATCGACGACAGCGACGCCTGGATCGAGCGCCGGATGGCGGGCCCGATGATCGGAAAGATCGCGTCGGTCAGGGTCTTCGGGTTCTTGCGGATCGACGTCTCGATCGCGC
>CAYGPA010000282.1:0-7412 GCA_964351535.1 uncultured Planctomycetaceae bacterium | reverse complement strand
CCGAAGGCCTCCTCCGCGCGCGAACGGCAGACGACCCAGTACAAGGTCAAGTGCCCGGCCTGCACGCAGAACCTGGCCTTCGAGGAAGGCTGCGCGAAGTGCTACTCGTGCGGCTTCAGCCAGTGCTGAGCGACTGACGACGCGCAGCGTTCACGAGCGAGGGGGCGAGTCCAGCCGGGCTCGCCCCCTCGCCCCGTTCGGGCGCGTACCCGAGCGCGTGGGATCGACCTCCGAGGTGGAAGCTCACGCGCAGCTCGCCCCCGGCTCCCGCGGTGCTCGCAAAGCGAGGCGAATCGTCCCGCATCGCGGAACGGGGCGCCCTCCGAGCGGGGCGAGACGTACGCTACGGCCGATTTCGATGGGTGGAACGGGGCCTCGCGTCGAGGCCTCGAAGCCCGGCGAAGCGACTGGAGACCGATCATGGCTTGGTGCGATAGCTTGCGCAGTGCAGTGGTGTTGGGCGTCGTCGCCCTGGGAGCGGTCGGTGCGCCCGCGGCGCGCGCTCAGGAGGCCTACTTCCACGTCGAGCTCGAGAACCTAGAGCTCGTCGACGAGTCCCCGGATTCCGCGCAGGACGGGCCTTCTTCGCGCTTCGCGCCCAACGGGCTCGACATCAGGAACCTGGGCCGGGTCCTGCTCGACGGATCCGGCGACGCGTGGCTCACACCCGACACGGCGCGGGGCTTCGGCCCGGAGCTCACCGGCGTCACGCTCTCGGTACGCGCGCCGCTCTCCGAGGTTCCGGTCACCGGTCGCGTCTTCGGGCCCGGCACCGGCTGGAGGGGCTACCGGACACTGCGCTTCACTCTCGACGAGAGCCTCGCGAGCGACGACCACCGCGAGGCGGTGCTCCGGGCCGAGGCGGATCACTACGAACGCTTGCTCCGCAGCAACAGCGCCGGAGCGGCGTGGTTCCGGCACCGCGCCAACGCGGCTCGCGCGAAGCTGGGTGAGGAGGCGCGCGAGTCGGCGGCCGCGCAGCGCCCGCCGCGGCCGAACGAGATCGACGACGCCTACGAGCTCTTCAGCGGCGGCCGCGCGATCTCCGAGAACCTGCAGCTCGATCGCGTGTGGCAGAGCGACGACGCGGGGGAGCGCACGATCGACGTCGACTCGATCCCGGGCATCTCCGTGAAGGAGTACGACTGGGATCCGCGCGTCGAAGGGCTCGCGCCCGAGCTCGACCCGCTGGCGTCGTGGATTCCCGCCGACCAGCACGCGGTCTTCTTCCCGAGCTTCGCCGGGCTCGTGGCCGTGCTCGACGAGAGCACGCGCATCGGCACGCCGCTCCTGCGCGTCGCGGAGCCGCGCGCGGAGGACGCGCGCACGCGCGAGCGCTACGAGCGGCAGCTCTGCCTCGAGCTCGACGCCGTCGCGCGCCTGATGGGGCCCGCGGTCGTGCGCAGCGTGGCGCTGACCGGGTCCGATCCCTACCTGCGCACGGGCAGCGACGTCGCGCTGCTGTTCGACTGCAGCCAGCCGGAGCTGCTGCACGCGTTCCTGCTCGAGCGCCACCGCGCCGCCGCGGACGCGCACGCGGACGCCGCGCAGCTGGACGACGGTGCGGTGCGCGCGGAGCTGCAGGACGCCGGCGCCGTCCCCGACGACGAGTGGGCCGCCGTCCGCACGCCCGACCGCCGCCTGAGCTCCCACGTGCTGCGCCGCGGCGAGACGATCGTCGTCGGCAACTCCCTCGCGCAGATCGAGCGCCTGCTCGCGACGCGCGCCGATCCGGAGACGAGCCTGGCGCGGGCGCAGGAGTACGTCTTCTTCCGCGACCGCTACGCGCGCGGCGCGGACGACGAGGCGGCCTTCATCCTGCTGACCGACGCCACGATCCGCCGCTGGTGCGGCCCGCGCTGGCGCATCGGCGCGGCGCGGCGCACGCAGGCCGCGGCGCTCCTGGCGGAGCACCAGGCTGCGGCCGTTCCCGAGCTCGTCGCGGGCGCCCCGCCGCGCGCGCTGGCGAGTCCTCCCGAGTCCAGGGGCCTCGGCGAGCTGACGCTCGGCCCGCGCGGCGCGCACTCGTCGGTGTACGGCAGCGCGGACTTCTTGACGCCCATCCTCGAGCTCGACGTCGCGCAGGTCACGCAGCAGGAGAAGGAGGCGTACCTGCGCTTCAAGAACCGCTACCAGCAGGGCTGGCGCGCGTACTTCGACCCGATCGCGGTGCGCTTCGCGGTCGGCGAGGGTCGCGTCGGCATGGACGTCAGCGTGATGCCGCTGATCGGCGGAACCGACTACGCGCAGCTCGTGGAGATGACCGGCGACGCGGCCATCACCGCGGGCGCCGGCGATCCGCACGCGGAGGCGATCCTGCACTACGTCATGGCCGTCTCGAGCGACAGCCGCACGTTCGGCATGGGGCGCGACCTCGCGGGCAGCGTCGTGCCGGGCGTCGACGACCCGCTGGGCTGGGTCGGCGACACGGTCGCCTTCTACTTCGACGGCGGACCGTTCTGGACCGAGCTCGCCGAGGCGGAAGACGACGAGGAGTTCTTCTGGGCCAACGCCTCGCGTTTCCCGGCGGGCCTGCACGTCGCGGTCGCGAACCCGCTGGGCCTGGCCGGCCTCCTGACGTCGCTGCGCGCGTTCAGCGGACAGGCCGCGCCGGGCATGGTGATCTGGGAGAACCGCGAGCATGCGGAGCAGACCTACGTGCGCATCGCGCCGTCCGAGGACTTCGCGACGAACGAGTTCGCCGATTTCGCGCTGCACTACGTCATCCTGCCGTCGGGCCTGACGCTGTCGACCAACGAGGACGTGATCCGCCGCGCGATCGACCGCCAGGCCGCCGGGGAACCCGCCGCGGGCGCGGGGGCGAGCTCGACGTGGCTCGGCGAGAGCGTCGCGTTGAACCTCGAGCAGCAGGCCTTCGAAGCACTCCTGCCGCTGTGGGCCGGCATGGGCTACCAGCGGCAGCAGCGCGTTCGCTCGTGGTCGAACCTCGCGATCCTGAACGAGTGGCACGCCCTCTTCCCCGACGAGGACCCCGTCGCCGTCCACGAACAGCTGTGGGGCACGCGCCCCGTCTGCCCCGGCGGCGGCGAGTACGTCTGGAACGAGGAGTGGCGCACGATGGAGTCGACCGCCTACGGCCACCCCGCCGAACCGCGCGACGGCCCCGACCTGCCCGCGGAGCTGCGCGAGCTCCTCTCCGCGAGCGCCGGCCTCACCTTCGAGGACGACGGCCTGCGCGCGCGCTTCGCCCTGCAGCGCTGACGCGCGGCGCGGCGCCGACCGACTGACCCCTCACTGCCGCCGCGGCGGCAGCGGGGTGCGCACCGGCGGGCGAGCCGGCTCCGCTTCGTCCTCGTCGACGGGGACGAGGCGGCCGTAGAAGTCGCGCTTCATCAACGAGCGCGGGGAGGCGCTCTGGAGGCGGTTGAACTCGAAGCGCGAGTTCTTGTTGCCGCTGCGGCTGTCGAGGCGGATCAGCTCGAGGCTGGTGGCGTCGACGCGGACCTCGTAGTCGCGCGCCGTTCCGGGCGGGATGAACTCGACCACCGCGAAGTCGTTGTAGTTCGTCGACCCGATCAGCGTCGACAGGCGCAGGCGCGCGGCGTCGTCCCACTTGTAGCGGTAGGTTCCGGTGATGTAGAAATCATCCTCCAGGATGGTGGTCTCGGGCAGCGCGCCGTGCAGCTCGATCGACATGAAGCCGTCCACGAACAGCGCGTAGCCGACGACGTCGCTCGACAGGATCACGCCGTCGATGTCGTGGTAGGCCACCAGCTGCCAGGCGCCGCGGATGAGCTCGTCCATCTGCTCCGAGCGCTCCTCGAAGGTCGAGCGTCCGAAGATGTCGGTGTTGCCCTGCGAGTCGTCGAACGGGTTCTCCGGCGGAGTCTCGGCGGGCGGGCGGCTGCCCTGCGTGACGGCGACGGTGGCGGGGACGAGACCCAGGAGCCCCACGAAAACGGTGAGTAGTGCGTTGCGCATGATCGATCCTCGGAGGTGGCGACGTCCGCGGGGCGCGGAGGCGATCCGGGTGGACATCGACCGAACCAGGATAGGTCTTGGGCGCGGGGACTGCGGGCTTCCAGCGGATTCCCGCCCGTGAGCGTTCTCCCGCCGGTCCAGCGGCCGCCGCGCGCGGCGATCGCGCCACGCGCCGCTATCGTGGGGGGGTGAACCAGGTGCATCCCGATCCGATCGAGCATCCCCGGCGCGAGGCGCAGCCGGCGCCCGTGGCGCCGCCCGAGCTCGACGGCGAGGCCCGGCGAGTGTTCCTCGCGAACGTGGTCGTCAACGCGGTGCTGGCCGTCGCGAAGCTCCTCGTCGGCTGGCTCGCGCGGTCGCCGGCGCTGCTGGCCGACGGCTGGCACTCGATCGGCGACGTCTTCACCACCGGGGCGCTCTGGTTCGCCTTCGGTGCAGCCCGCAAGCCTCCGGACGAGGACCACCACTACGGGCACGGCAACTTCGAGGCGCTCGGCGGTCTGGTGGCCGGGATCGTCATCGGGCTCGGCGGCGTCGCGGTGGTGCTGGGCGCGTTGAGTTCGGACGTGGTCGAGATCCGCGGCGGACCGACGGCGCTCGCCATGGCGTTCGTCTCGGTCGTCGCCAACCTCTGGCTCGTGCGCATCACGCGCGTGGCCGCCCGGGAGCGCTCGAGCCCGACGCTCACGTCGCTCGAGCGCGACAACGTGGGCGACTTCGGCACCGGCCTGCTCGTGTTCGTCGGCGTCGGCTGCACGGCGCTGGGCTGGCCGATCGTCGAGCGCTTCGTCGCCGTGCTGATCGGCGCCCTGGTCGTGAAGCTGGGCTGGTCGAGCGCCCGGGAGGGCTTCGACGTGCTCATGGACCGCGTCGCCGACCCGGAGCTGCGCGGGCAGATCGAACGGGCTGCGCTCGCGACGAAGGGCGTAAGGGGTGTGCAAGCGATCCGTGTGCACCCGATTGGCTCGGCCTATCGAGTCGACCTCGAGATCGCCGTGGCGGGGGATCGGACCGTCCGCGAGGGCCACGCGATCGCCCACGACGCAGAAAGAGCCATCACCGAGAACTGCCCGCGCGTAGTGGAGGTCCACGTGCACGTGAACCCCGCCTCCGACGCGCCGGCGGGGCCCCTGCAGGCTCCGGACTCGGCGCGCCACGGCTCCGATCCCACCGATTGATACTCTCTGCGGCCCTCCCCCTCGCCCACGCTGCTTCCCATGGCTCGTAACCGATTCCGACCCGTCCTGCTGCTCGCAGGCATCCTCGCCGCCCTGGCGCCCGCCGCGACCGCGCAGTTCGGCTTCGAGTCGGCCGACAAGGCCAGCTCGAAGCTCTTCGTGCGCGTCGAGGGCAACACCGTGCGCACCGCGCTGCGCGTCGAGGTCGAGGAGCACTGGCACCTCTACCACGTCGAGAAGGGGCCCGAGGACGCGATCGGCCAGGAGACCGTCGTCACGTTCGACGGCGAAGGCGTCACGTGGTCCGCGCCGTGGTTTCCGGAGCCGACGCGCTACGAGCAGCCCGGGCTCGGCGCGGGCGGCCGCGACACGTGGATCTGGGGTCACGAGGGGCGCTTCTTCATCTACGGCGCGGGCGTCGCCGAGGGCGAGCTCGACCCCTCGACCGTGACCGCGTCGATCGACGCGATCACGTGCCTCGACGACGGCTCGTGCATTCCGTACTACGCCGAGGTCGCGAACGCGGGCGCCGGCCCGGACGCGGTGTTCGCCGACTTTCCCGCCGACCTCGCGGCCACCGCGGCCGCCGCGACCGCGCCGGCCGCCAGCGACAGCGAGTCCGCAGCCACGGGCGCGACGGCCACGGGATCTGCCGGCTCCACCGGGCCGCCGACCGCCGCCGGGCCGGTCGCGTACTCCGCCGTCGAGTTCCCCGAGTTCGAGCCCGTCGGCGACGAGGCGAACCACGGCCTCGGCATGTGGCTGCTGCTCGCGTTCGTGGCGGGCATGATCCTGAACGTGATGCCGTGCGTGCTGCCCGTCATCTCGATCAAGGTGCTCAGCTTCGTGCAGCAGGCGGGCGAGGACCGCAAGCGCATCCTGCAGCTCGGACTCGCCTTCGCGGCGGGGATCCTGCTCGTGTTCCTGGTGCTCGCGGGCCTCGCGATCGGCCTGGGCCTCGGCTGGGGCGAGCAGTTCCAGAGCGCCGAGTTCCTGATCGTGATGATCGGGATCGTGTTCGCGATGGCGCTGTCGCTGTTCGGCCTGTTCGAGCTGGGCGTCCCGACGCAGGTCGGCGCGCTGGCCGGCGGCGGCGTCCGCGAGGGCCTCGGCGACGCGTTCTTCAAGGGCATGCTGGCCACGGTGCTCGCGACGCCGTGCAGCGGGCCGTTCCTCGGCAGCACGCTGGCGTGGACGCTGCAGCAGAGCTCGCTGACGATCTTCCTCGTGTTCCTGATGCTCGGCCTCGGCATGGCGCTGCCGTACGTCGTCCTGACGGCGAACCCGGCCTTCCTGAAGATCGTCCCGCGCCCCGGGCCGTGGATGGAGACCTTCAAGCACGCCATGGGCTTCGTGCTCCTGGCGACGGTCGTCTACCTCATGATCAGCCTGCAGCAGGACATGCTGCTCTTCACGGTCGGCTTCCTCGTGTTCGTCGCGCTGGGCTGCTGGTGGTACGGCCGCTTCTCGACCTTCGACAAGTCGCGCGGCAAGCGCTGGGCGCACCTCGCCGCGGCGCTCCTGATCGTCGCCGGCGGCGCGCGCTTCACGTTCGGAACCTTCCGCGGCTTCTTCTCGCCCGTCGCGGCCCAGGGCGACCACGTCGCGTGGGTCGACTTCGAGCCCGACCAGTTCCTCGCGCACCTCGACGCCGGCCGCAGCGTGTTCGTCGACTTCACCGCCGACTGGTGCCCGAACTGCAAGTACAACGAGAAGTTCGTCTACGAGTCCGACGAGATCCGCGCGCTGCTCGAGCAGAAGGGCGTCGTGCCGATGAAGGCCGACATCACCCACAAGAACGACTACACGGACATGGTCAATCGCCTCTACAAGGGCCGCCTCGGCGGCGCCGCGATTCCGTTCATGGCCGTCTTCCCCGGCGACGACCCGGCGCGCCCCCACACGCGCCCCGACATCGTCACGATCGACGACCTGTCCGGGATCCTGAGGACGCTTCCCGAGCCGCCGCGCTGATTTTGCTCGCACCCGCACGACCGCGAGTCCTCCCGCGGTATCCTGTTCCCCCCATGAGCGACGAAATGAACACGAAGAAGGTCGTCGAGGCCCTGAACAAGATCATGGAGAGCGAGCTGGCGGGCGTCGTCCGCTACACGCACTACTCCCTGATGGTGTTCGGCGTCGATCGCATCCCGCTGGTCGAGTACCTGCGCGCGCAGGCGGCGGAGTCGCTGACGCACGCACAGCAGGCGGGCGAGATGGTCACGCATCTCGGCGAACACCCCTCGCTCGCGATCGGCCCGCTGCTCGAGACGCACGAGCACGACCGCGTCG
>CAYGPA010000281.1:7072-7417 GCA_964351535.1 uncultured Planctomycetaceae bacterium | reverse complement strand
CTCGAGCCGCCCCGTGTGGGCGTGGAGCAAGTGCAGCTCCGCCTCCGCCTGCCGACCTCCCCCGAGCTCGACGACGCGCTCCTGCAGCGCTGCGCTCTCGAGGGTGTGCTCCAGCGCCTGCGCCAGCGCACCGCGCGCATCGAGCACCTCCGCGAGCTGCCCGTGCACACTGGCCAGCACCGTGATCCGTTCGATCGTCGCCGCGTCGTCGGGCAGGAGCGCACCGGCCTCGATCGCGGCCCCGTAGACATCGATGGCCTCCTGCAGGCGACCCGCGAGACGCAGCTGGTTCGCACGGATCCCCCGCACCTGCATGAGGGGCGCCGCGCCGGGCCGGCTGTCGGG
>CAYGPA010000281.1:0-7062 GCA_964351535.1 uncultured Planctomycetaceae bacterium | reverse complement strand
TGGTCTCGTACGCATGCTCGAGGCGGCCGAGGTTCGCAGGTCCGAAGGCACCCAGCACGCCGGACATCTGCACGTACGCCTGGGCGACGCGCCTGAGGGCCACGGGATCTCCCTCGGCCTCCGCCGCCAGGCCCTCCAGGTACGACATCCCCGTGGTGACGAGAGCCTCGCGCACCTCCGTCGTGCCGGCGATCGGGATCAGGCGGAAGTTGATGTCCTGGACCAGCTTCAACGCCAGCTCCGCGACGTCGTCGAAGCGCTGCTGGGCGAGCCGGCGCTGGGCGTCGAGGTCGGCGTTCAGGCGCGAGACCTCCTCCACGCGAGCCTCCGCCGCCGCGCGCTGCACCGCCAGGTCCTCGTTCAGGCGCGCGACCTCCTCCAGCCGCACCTCGGCCGCGGTGCGCTCGACCTCCAGGTCGCTCGCGAGCCGGCGGCTGACGTCGAGGCGCCGCTCGGCGAGGTTGCGCTGCTCGCGTTCGGCGGCGCGCGCCACCTCGGCGCCGCGATACAGGAACAGGCTCGCGACCAGGCCGGAGACGAGCGAGGCCAGCACGATGGACGCCGCCGTGACCGCCGCGCGGTTGCGCCGCACGAACTTGGAGGCCCGGTAGGCGAAGGTGTCCGGTCGGGCGCGCACCGGCAGACCCGTCAGGTGCCGCTGAATGTCCTCGGCGAGCTGCTCGACCGATGCGTAGCGCTGGCGCGGTTCCTTGCGCAGCGCCTTCATGACGATGCGGTCGAGGTCGCCGGACAGGCTGCGGACGAGCGCGCGGTCGGTCGTCATGCGCATGCGGGCGCGCTCCCGCGAATCGCCGTCACCGCGCTGCAGGGAGGTGCTGGGGCGCTGCGGCTCCGTCTCGCACACGATGCGCTCGACCTCGGCGGCGGAGTGGGTGTCCACGCGGTACGGAAGCTCGCCGGTCAGGAGCTGGAACAGCACGACGCCCAGCGAGTAGACGTCGCTCGAGGTCGTGATCGGCCGACCGGCGACCTGCTCGGGGCTCGCGTAGGCAGGCGTCATGAAGCGCGTGACGCCGACCGGCACCTCGGGTCCGGCGGAGGTCTTCTCGGGGTCGAGGACCTTGGCGATACCGAAGTCGAGCAGCTTGGGCTCGCCCGCGGGCGTCACGAGGATGTTGCGCGGCTTGAGGTCCCGGTGGACGACGAGGTTCTTGTGTGCGTGCTGCACGGCCTCGCACACCTCGAGGAAGAGCTCGAGCCGCGCCGGCACGGACAGGCGCTCGGTGTCGCAGTAGCGGTCGATCGCCACGCCCTCGACGTACTCCATGACGAGGTACGGCGCCCCGTCCTCGATCGTCCCGCCCTCGATCAGGCGCGCGATGCTCCTGTGCTCGAGGTTCGCGAGCACCTGCCGCTCGCGGCGGAAGCGTTCGAGGACCAGCTCGTCGGTCCAGCCGCGCTGGATCAGCTTGATCGCCACGCGACGCTGGAACTCGCCGTCGGCGCGGCGCGCGAGGTACACGACGCCCATGCCGCCGCTGCCCAGCTCGCGCAGCAGCTCGTACGGGCCGATCCGACGCCGCTCCGGCGGCGGGGGCGCGTACGGGTCCTCGCGCCGCTCGAGGAACTCGCCGCTCTCGTCGGCCGCCGCGTCGTGGTCGAGCAGCGCCGCGACCTCGCGCGCGAGCTCGGCGTCCGCGTCGCGCAGGGTCTCGAGCGCGGCCGCGCGCTCCTCCGCGGGGAGCGCGAGGACCTCGTCGAGCCGGGCGCGGGTCTCAGGCCAGCGGTCCATGTCCACGCTCCTCCGCGTGCTGCTGCTCGGGCGGGGCCAGCGCGCGGTGCAGCCGGGCGCGCGCGATGCGCCACATGCGCTCGACGGTCGAGACCGACACGCCGAACGCAGCGGCGGTGTCGGCCTGGGAGAGCCCGCAGAAGTAGCGCAGCTCGACGAGCCGCGCCAGCTCCGGGTCGTCGCCCTCGAGCTCGCGCAGGGCCTCCTCGAGGTCGAGCAGGTCGGTGGGGCCCGTCTCCAGGCACGCCACGGCCACGTCGAGCCCGCTGGCCTCGCCCAGCTCCTGCGCGACAGCTCCGCCGCCGCGCTTGCCGGCGCGCTTGCCGCGCACGTGGTCGACGAGCACGGAGCGCATCGCCTTCGAGGCGACGCCGAGGAAGTGCTTGCGGTTCTCGAAGCTCCGGTCCGCGCCGCCGACGAGCCGTATCCAGGCCTCGTGCACCAGCGCCGTCGGCTGCAGCGTGTGGTCCGGCGCCTGCTCCTTCATCAGGCCGCCCGCGACGCCGCGCAGCTCGGAGCACACGAGTCGGTAGAGCCGCTCCTGGGCCTGCACGTCCCCCTTCCCGAGGCGCGTCAGCAGAGCCCTGGTGCGGTCGAGTTCCGGCTCGTTCACGACGTCTCGATCCTACCCCGACCCGCCTGGGCTCGTCACTTCCACGCGAAGAGGAAGCTCACGCGCTTCGGGTCGGCCAGCACGCACAGGTTGAGCAGCAGCACGACGCCGGCCACGGCGAGCCCCGCGGGCATCATCGTGAAGTGGAAGGCCAGCATTCCCAGGCTGATCGGCAGCTGGAGCAGCGCGGCCGGGAAACGCGTCGTCGGCACGAGCAGCAGCAGCCCGACCGCGACGTGGCTCGCCGCGATCGCGGCCATCAGCCCGCCGTCGCGCATGGCTTGCAGCAGCTCGGCGCCCGGCGACAGATCCTCCACCGGCAGCTCGAAGAGCTCCAGGAAGTAGTTCCCGCCGAACACGATCAGCGGGAGCGCGAGCAGGACCGCGGAGATCAGTCGAAACTTGTGCATGGGAACCCCCTCGGGGCCTCGGCTTCGTTCAGCGGCTCTCGACCCACACGGCCGGCACGAACTCGTACCGGCTGGAGCCGCGCTTCGCGACGCTCGGAGCTAGATAGTCGACCCGCGGCTGGTAGTCGAGCGCGGAGCGCGGATGCGGCTGCAGCTCGCCGCCCGCCACGGTCAGGCGGAAGTTGCGCAGGAGCGCTCCGTCGGAGCCGCGCAGGATCTTCAGCTCGTACTCGCCGTCCCGCATGTCCGCGCGGGTCCAGGGGACCGCTTCGGCCTCCGCCACGCGCTCGTGGGGCCGGTAGAGCCGCACCTGCTTGCGCTCGAAGTGCCCGTCGTCGAAGGATCCCGCGGTCGCTCGGCTCGTGGCCACGAGCTCCTCGCCGCGGTGGAGCGTGGCCGCGAACAGGTCCGTCCTCGTCCCGGGAGCGAGGTCGATCCCGCCGAGCCAGAAGTTCAGCACCGGGATCGGCTGTTCCCCGAGCGCGTCGTAGGTCACGTGGCCCAGCACGCGCCACGGTCCGTCGAAGCGACGGGTCGCGACGGGGTCGAACGGGTCGTCGCCGGCGCTCGCACGCTGGAGCACCACGGGCAGGCGCGTGGCCGGCCTCCCGCCCCACAGGAGGACCAGGTCGTAGCGTCCGGGCGTCGCCAGCACGACGTTCGCGGGGCCCTGCACGCGCGCCCTGGCGAACACGCCCTCGCGATCGCGCGGTTCCTCGAAGAACGGGTGGCGCGCGACGACGTTGCCTTCGGCGTCGAGGACCGCGGCCTCGGCCCGGATCGGGCCCGCGGGTGCGAAGACGACGTCGAACTCGCCGAGGCCGATCGACCCCATCTCGTCGAAGGAGGAGTCCAGCAGGGAGTCGAACGCGAACACGGGCGTGTTCTCCCCGCCGGACGCGGCGAGGGACAGGCCCGCGAGGGCGAGGACGGCGTTCGTCACGAAGTTCAACGTGGGCTCGGGGAGGCCGTGGAGCTGTCGGGCGAGGCTCCTGCGGTCCCAGAGCCTACGGCAGGGGCGCGGACGGCGAGCCGGCACGCGGCGAAAACGAGAGACGCCGGGCTCAGCTCCGGGCCAGCTCCAGCAGCCGGACCGTCGTGCGCCAGTTGCGCGCCGTGGCCGTCGAGCCCAGACGCTCGAAGAAGGCGTTCGTGAGCTTCGAGCGCGCGACGCCGTTCGGACAGCGCAGGTAGACCTCGCGCCCGCGCACGACGAACTCGTCGGGCGACGAGGCGTCGGCCGGCAGCGCAGCCGCGGCTCCGGCGGCGGGTCGGCTCGCGAGGAACACGACGTGCAGCTCGCCCTCCCCCGCGCCGGCCGCGACGAAGGGATTGTCGCGCACGACGCGCGCGAGCTCCGCGGCCGAGCGCGTCGTCACGGGCACGGGGAATCCGAACTCGCGCTCGATCGCGTCCGCGGCGCGCGCGGCGAACTCCTTCGCGCGGGCGGACGTCGCGTCGAACACGACGTTGCCGCTCTGGATGTACGTGCGCGCGCCCGGAAACCCCAGCTCGTCGAGCAGCGCGACGAGGCGCTTCATCGGCAGCTTGTGGCGACCGCCGACGTTGATGCCGCGCAGCAGCGCGACGTGGGGAAGGAGAGGGCTGGCCGCCATGCGGGAGCGTGCTCCGGGGCACGCCGGGGATTCTCCGGGCTGCGCGGGGCGCGGTCCAGCGGGTCTTCGAGACGGGCACGACGCTCTCGCGGGGTGGCCGCGCGCGGTGTGGCCGGACCCCGTGCAGTGAGCTGCGCGCGCCCGAGGGGGGACGCGCGCAGCTCGGCCGGCGTCGGGAGTCCGCCGGTGGGGAGTGCTCTCCAGGCTCGGTTCAGGAACCGGGCGTGAACGAGATCAGCTCCAGGCGCTCGCTGGTTCCCGGCTTGGTCTCGAGGACCAGGCCGATCCCCGGCGCGTAGAACTTGTGCTCGATCGCACCGGGCTCGAGCGGCGTGAAGTCCAGCGTCTGGATGCAGTGGGTGAAGGTGCCCATCGCCGTGGTCGCCGTGGCGTCGAGCGAGAGCACGGTCGCGGCGTCCTCGGCCTCGGTCAACAGCAGCTCGCCGCGGTACGTCTCGCCGACCACGGGCTGCGCGGGCAGGATGCGGCCGGGCAGGGCGCCATCCTCGCCCGCCTTCCACGAGCCGCCCAGGTCCGCGAGGACGCCGTCCTCGTAGTTCAGGACGATCTCCCCCATGTACCAGACCGTTCCTTCCCGGTCCTGAGCGAACCAGTCGGTCGTGTCCTCGACCAGCACGCCATCGACCTCGACCACGTCCTGAACGAGGATGCACTCGATGTCGTCGATCACGATCGTCCCCGGCAGGATCGTGACCGTGATCACCTCGAGCCCCTCGTCCGTGTCGGCGTGGTAGACCCAGGTCGCACCGGTGAGGGCCGGCAGGTACGGGTGGTTCACGCCCTGGACGAACTCGTCCTCGTCGAGGTCGGGGTCGTAGATCCCGCCGCCGAGCAGCCCGCACAGGTCCAGCCGCGCCTCCTGGATGTCGCGCAGCTCGTCCAGTCCCTCGGCGAAGTCGTCGACGGCCTCGCGCAGGCACTGGAAGAACTTCAGCGGCGTGCCGGACTCCTCGTTGATGCAGCTCGCCACGTTCAGGGCGAAGTCCCCGCGCAGGCAGCTCACGGCGGCGTTGTGCGCGAGACCCGAGGTCGTCGCGCAAGGGTCCTGGCCCGCGTACGTGCCGATCATGGCGTCGTTCGCCATGCGGTCCACGGTCTGCATCGCGAGCCGTGCGAGGCGCTCGGGGTCGTACGAGCCGCTGGGGCTCGCGGAGAGCGTGGCGGTGCCCACCAGCAGGCCGGTGAGGACGAAGGCGGTGTGTCGGAGTTTCATGAGAGGTTTCCTCGTTCCGCGGCGAATGTGCGTCGCGGGCAGGGGGTTCGGGGCGAGCGGCCCGGCCGCCCGCGGGTCGCGCCTGCGCGAACTTGCGCCGGCCGTCGACGTCTCGAACCTACGCCGCCCGAAGAGGCGTTGGGTTACGCCCGGATGAGCCCGCCGAGGAACCCGCGTTCGTCACGAAGCCATAACGAGGGGCCGCGGTGCGCCTCCACCAGGGGCCGGGAGCCGTCGCGAAAGAAAGGCCGGAATCGGCGAGACTATCCGTCGATCCTTCGCAGTACGTGCGCATCATGTTCCTCCTCACCATGCCCCTCCGCTTCGATCCTGTGTCTCCCGGCCGCGCCTGCCTCGGCGCACTGTTCGCAGCCGTCGTCGGCCTCGCGACGCTGCCGGAGCCCGGCGGTGAAGCGTCGACGGACCCGGAGCTCTCCCGGCTCGCCGCCGCGCTCGCCGAACGCCACGGATTCTCCGGGGTGCTGCTCGTCGCGCGCGGCGGCGACGTCCTCGTCGAGCAGGCCTTCGGCTGGGCCGATCGCGAGCGCGAAGTCCGCAACGAGACCGACACGCGCTTTCTCGTGGCCTCGCTCACCAAACCCGTCGTGGCGTTCCTGACCCTGCGCCTCGTGGAGACCGGCGCCCTCGCCCTGGAGGACGCGGCCGAGATGCACGTGCCCGAGCTGCAGGGCACCGACGCGGGACGCGCGACGGTCCGTGAGCTCCTGACGCACACCTCGGGCCTTCCGCACTACGAGGGCTGGCCCGGTTTCCTCGAGCAGCAGGAGCGCGCGCACACCGATGCGGAGCTGCTCGAGCGGTTCGCGGCGACGGCGGCCGTGGCCGAGCCCGGGACCCAGCATCGCTACAGCGGGCCCGGGTACCTGCTGCTCGGGACCGTGCTCGAGCGCGCGGGCGAGGCGCCGCTGCCGGAGCTGCTGGAGCGGCTCGTGCTGATCCCCGTCGGGATGCGCTCCACGCGGCTGCTCGGCGCGAGCGAGACGAACGCGCTGCACGCCCGGCCCTACGTTCGCGGGGTCGACGACCCGCGTCCGGCGCGCGTCCGGCACCCCTCCTCGCTGCGCGCCACCGGAGGGCTCGTGACCACCGCGCGCGACCTGCACCGCTTCGCGCGCGCGATCCAGCGCGGGGAGCTGCTCGGCCCGGAGAATCGCGCGACCCTGCTGCGCCCGGCGCTGCGCAACTACGCCTGCGGCCTGATCGTCTACCGCCACCCGTGGACGGGCGTCCGGTTCGCGCGCCACATGGGCAACATGGACGGCGTCGCGGCCCACTTCGTGTTCGGCCTCGAGGACGAACGCGTGTGCATCGCGCTCGCCAACGTCGCACCGACGCCGGTCGACGACATCGACGACGCGCTGATGGCGCGCACGCCGGCCACGGATCCGGGCGATAAGGACGCGGGCGGCGAGGAC
>CAYGPA010000280.1:0-7437 GCA_964351535.1 uncultured Planctomycetaceae bacterium | reverse complement strand
GAATACGGCCTCTCGGGCACCACGGAGCTCGATTTCGCCTTCGAGGCGGAATAGGGCGCCGCTCCCGGCTAGATTCTGATCTCGCCCCGGCGTCGCTCCCGCGCGCTCCGTACCAGGCCCCCTGGGCCCCAACCCCGACCCGAGTCCATGCAGATCCGAAGCTTCCTCGTTCCCTCCGCCGCCGCGTGCCTCGTGGCCCTGGCCCTCAGCCCGCCGGCTCCCGAGATCGCGTTCCATCCCGAGGAGGGCCGTTCGCTCACCAAGACCTTCGGGAGCCAGATGAGCCTCGACCTCGACGAGCTCTCGCTCATCGTCGACGGCCAGGACATGGGCGCCATGATGGGCGACATGACGTTCGGTCTCGAGACGGACTCGACCTACGTCGTCACGGACGAGTACGCGTCGATGGGAGACGGGCGTCCCCAGAAGCTCCACCGCACCTTCGACGAGCTCTCGCAGCAGTCCGAGGTCAACATCGAGATCGCCGCGGCCGGAATGGCCGAGACCCAGGGTTCCGCGTCCGCCAGCGAACTCGAGGGTCTCTCGGTCGTGTTCACGTGGAACGCGGACGACTTCGAGTACGACGTGGCCTTCGCCGACGGCGACGGCGACCAGGCCCTGCTCGAGGGACTCGAGGAGGACATGGACATGCGCGGCATCCTCCCGGACGGCCCCGTGTCCGAGGGCGACTCCTGGGAGATCGCGGGCGAGAAGCTCGCGGCGCTGGCCATGCCCGGGGGCAACCTCAAGCTGCTCCCCGAGGACATGGAGGACACGGACATGGAGGAGCTCGAGGAGATGTTCGGCTCCATCCAGGAGCAGTTCGGCACGCTGCTCGAGGACGCGATCGACAGCGGCTCGACCGCGACGTTCACCGGCATGCGTGACGTGGACGGCACCGAGTTGGCCGTGATCGCGCTGGAAATCGACGTGACGCTCAGCATCGACCTGAGCGAGATCCTCTACGACGTGATCGACCAGGCCCTGGCCGAGACCGGCGCGCCCGACGACCTCGCGATGGACCTCAGCTCCGCGCAGCTCGACGCCGCGTTCGAGGGCTCGGGCGAGATGCTCTGGAACGCGGCCGCCGGCCACATGCACTCACTGGACCTCTCGGGCGAGGTCGAGGTGTCGATGGACATCGTCGTCGACGTCGATGCGGAGGGCGAGTCGCACTCGCTCGAGGCCTTCGTCGCCATGGTCGGCGACATGAAGAACTCGATCGCGGTCGAGTAGCGACGCCGCCCTCGGTCGCACCGACACCGGTCGCGCCGTCGCGACGAAGCTCGATCAGCCGCGCACGGCCTGTCCCAGCATGCGCTGGGCCAGGTCGCGCGCCTTCACGACGCACATGTCCGAGTTGTCGTACTCGTAGCGTCCGAAGCGCCCCAGCGGGACGATGCCCGTCCCCGCGAGCCACTCCAGCACGTGGTTGCGCCGGGCGTCGAACTCGAGGTCGTACACGATGTAGGCGTGCCGCGACCACGTGCGGTCGGTGAACAGGATCTCGTCGCGCCGCACGAGTCCGGCGCGCTCCATCCCGTCGATCACCTGGTTCTCGAGCTCCGCGCCGCCGTCGCGCGTGCCTCCCGGCAGCGTCACCTCGCACAGGAACGAGGTGCGGCCCTCCGGCGCGTTGCCCTCGGAGTAGTTCGACATGTACGTGATGCGATTCGCCGGCCCCTGCTCGGGGTGGGGCAGGTAGACCCACGACAGGTCGGGGTGCTCGGCGCGCTCGAGCGCGAGCAGGTAGCAGACGATCGAGTTGAACGGCATCGTGCGCATGGCCTCGGCCACGCCGGCGGGCACGTCCGCCAGGATGTTCGGCAGCTCGTCGAGGGGCAGCGTGCTGACCACGCGGTCGAAGTCCTCGTCGTTGACCTTCCAGCCGTCGCCGCACTTCTCCACGCGCTCGACCGGCGTCGACAGCCGGATCTGCGCCGCGAGCGTCGTGCCGATCCCGTCGGTGATCGCCTGGAAGCCGCCCTTGCGCGGGTAGTAGAAGATCGACTGGTGCGTGTAGCCGTCGGTGCGGATGCCGACCGACGCGCGCAGCACGTCCTCGACCGGCGCGTCGGGCACGCGCCCCGCGACCCAGCCGCTGCTGATCTCCGCGAGATCGCGCTTCCAGATCTTCTCGTTGTACGGATTCATGAAGTGCTTCGCGATGCCGTCGCCGAAGCGCCACTGGATCCACGACTTGAAGTCCCCGGGCGCCTGCGAGCCGGTGAGCTTGCGCTGGTGCCAGGCCTGCACGTAGCCGTTGAGGCAGTCGTAGTTCGCCTGCGCGGGCAGGTCCCCGAGGCCGTTCTCGAACGGGTAGTGCACCCAGCGGTCACCGAAGCGGATCTTCGTGTTGCGGTCGCGGCGGACGAAGGCCTCGTCCCCGCCGGCGCAGTCCTTCATCCACTGCATCGCGGCGGCATCCTTGCTGAACAGGATGTGCCCGCCGGCGACGTCGTACGTGTAGCCGTCGACCGTCTTCGAGCGGCACAGGCCGCCGACCACGGGGGCGGCCTCGAACAGGTGGACGTCGGCGAGGGGGTGTCCGCCCTCGACGAGGAAGCGTGCGAGGGCCATGCCGGAGACACCGGCGCCGAGGATGGCGATTTTCAACGTGCTGGAACCGAATCAGGAGCGGGGGAGGGGGGAAGCGCAGAACATAACACGCCCCCCGCGCGGACCCGATGCGCGCCGCCCGCCGGGAAAGGACTTCCGCCGCCTCCTGGAACCGAATCAGGGCCTCGGGCGGCCCACGGCCGCGATGTCGAAGTGCGGGACCGTGGGGCGACGCGGCCCGGGCGCTCGGCCGCGGTCCGTGAGGTCGCTTCGGACGTAAAGCCCTGCTTCTCGTCGGGCTCAGAAGGGTTGCCTCGCACGGGCCGCGTTCCTCGTCGATGCTGCTCTCCATGCAGAGCAACGCCGCGAAACGCGCTCGGTGTCCCGGGCTGGCGGCGATCGTCCTCGGCCTGCTCACGGTGGTCGGGTGCGCCGCTCCGCCCAACCTCGAGCTGCCCACGCTGGGTGGCCTGCAGGTGTGGGCGGACTTCGCCCAGGCGTTCGGCCGGCGTCCAGAGAACGAAGACCGATCGTGAGGGAAGTGCCATGAAACGACGCAAGGGAGAGAGCTGGGTAGAGACGGACGTGGCCGAGATGCTGGGCCTCTCCGCCGAGGACCTCGTCATCGTCGAGTTCCGAGCCGCTCTGGCGGTCGCTCTCCAGCAAGCACGCAAGCGCCGAAAGCTGACCCAGGAGGAAGCAGCGAAACGAATCGGCACGTCCCAGGCCCAGGTCTCGAAGATGGAGGCGGGTCAGTCCTCGATCACCATCGACCGCTTGCTCAAGGCCCTCGCCGCCCTCGGGGTGTCCCGTCCGACGATCTTGAAGGCACTCAACTCGGCGGCCTGAGGGCTGGCGTCCGGCCTACCGCTCCCGCAGCAGCACGTCGCGCGGCAGGCCGGCGCGGGCGAGGGCCGGGGCGGCGTCTTCCATCCAGCGCCAGCCGTCGTTGCGGTAGCCGGCGGTGGGTTTGAGGTCGGGCTGGAGTTCGAGGAAGTAGGCGTTGAAGGCGCGCATGCTGATCTCGCGCACGTACTTCGCGAGGCACGAGGCCAGGGCGACGGCGAAGGAGCGCTCCTCGGCGCGCTCGGCGAAGGCGATCGACATGCGCCGTGAGCCGCCCAGGGGATCGGCGACGCGGTACTCCGCCAGGCTCGGGCCCTCGCGTTGCGCGCTGACGTCGGCGCCGGGGAACGCCTGAGCGAGCAGGTCGCCGTAGCGGAAGCGTCCGCCGTGGCGATCGACGACGAGGCGCAGGCCGCCGTCCGCGTGCTGCTCCCAGAGGCGCCGCAGGATCGGCGTGACCTCGTCCCAGAGCGTCTGTCCCTTGCTGCCCGTCACCGCGTACGAGCGGTTCAAGCGCGACACGGGCACGGCGCGCGCGCCGGCGTCTAGGAGTTCGACCCGGTTGCGCTGCATCGCTCGGTGCAGGGGCTCGACGGCCAGTTCGAGCTGGCCGATCGAGACCTCGCAGGGCAGGTCGCGCTCGAGGTGGGCGTACCACGGATGGCGCGCGAGCTCGTCGTCGTCCGGGCCCAGTCCCGCGGGGCTGCGCGTGAGCAGCGTGAGCGCGTCGCGCGGCGGCTTGCGCTTCTCGTCGAGCAGCGACAGGAAGCCGAGCGCGGTGCGCTCGAGGCGCGCGCGGCCGCGCGGGTTGCGCGTGAACACGCGCTTCGAATCGGCGACGACGAAGCGCTCGCGGTCCTGCTTCGGATCGTCGGTGACGACGTCGCCCAGGAGCTTCCAGAGGTTCGAGTTCCCGCGCGGAGCGCGGAACACGCTGAACCCCAGCGTCAGCGGACCGAGGATCGGCCCGAGCCCGGCCTCGTCGATGCCCGCGAAGGTCGCGAACTCGGAATCCCCGGCTGCCTGCGACGTCGAAGAATCCATCCCGCGCGAGAGTAGCGCCGCGGACGCGGCGATCCAGACGCATCACCGGCTTCCGGTCGACGCAGGGCGGCGCGTTCTTGTTCCGTCGGATCGACGACTTCGTGCCGCCGCTGCAAGGGGCGTCCTCGACGGGGACGCTCGCTCGAAGAGCCGCGACCAGGATCCGGGCGGTGATCGCCCGAGGGCGGTACAGTGCAGGGGTCAGCCCTCCCCCCCGAGCGCGTCCGCCGGGTCGCATCGAACCCGCGATCGAGAGAACGTCGCGCCCACCAGGACTCCCCCGATCCTGCAGAAAGACTGCCCATGAAGATCCCCCTCTTCATCGTCGTGGCACCCGCGGTGCTGTGCCTGTCCGCCCACGATGCCCGAGCGCTCGACGCCGAGACGGCCGACGCACGCCTCTTCACGCACCTCGGCGCGGCGCCGACGACGGCGTTCCCCGCCGAGCCGCTGCCGACGAGCGAGCGACAGGTCGGCGTCGAGGTCGCGCTGCTGCGCGACGCCGCGGCCGTCACGTTCGAGCTCGAGCCGGGCGTCGAGTTCACGGCGCGGACGAAGGTCGCGAAGTCGACCGGGTCCGGCAGCTGGGCCTGGTACGGCCTCGACCCCGCCTCGCCCGCCGATACCGCTTCGATCGTCGTGCACCGGGACGCCGTGCAGGGAACGATCCGTCACGCCGGGCGGCTCTACAAGCTGTCGGGGAACATGGCCGGTCGCGCGCAGCTCGCCGAGTTCGACGAGCTGGCCTTCCCGCCGTGCGCGACGGGGCCCGAGCACGTCGTGGGATCGCCCGCGTCCGAGGTCGAGGTCTCCGGCACGACGCAGGCCCAGTCCGGCGGCGGCAACGCCACGATCGACGTGCTGGTCGCCTGGACGCCCGCCGCGCGCTCGGCCGTCGGCGGCACGAGCTCGATCCAGGCCCTGATCGACCTGGCAGTGCTCGAGACGAACACGTCGTACAGCAACGCCCAGGTGTCGATGCAGCTGCGGCTCGTGTACAGCGACGAGGTCACCTACACCGAGTCCGGCAGCATGAGCACCGATCTCTCGCGCCTGCGCAACACGTCCGACGGGATCATGGACGTCGTGCACACCTGGAGGAACCAGTACGGCGCGGACGGCGTCTCGCTGATCTCGGTGGCCTCGGGGGCCTGCGGCGTGGGCTACCTCATGGGCCCGCCGCCGTCGACGACCTTCGCGAGCAGCGCGTTCAACGTGACGGCCTGGTCCTGCGCCACGGGCAACTACACGTTCGGGCACGAGTTCGGCCACAACTGGGGCAGCCAGCACGACCGGCCCAACGCCGGAGGCACGCCCTCGCACCTGCACTCCTACGGCCACCGGACGCCGAACAACGCGTTCCGGACCGTGATGTCGTATTCCCCGGGGACGCGCATCCAGTACTTCTCGAACCCGAACGTGACGTTCGCGGGCTTCCCGATGGGCATCGCCGCGGGAAACCCGAACTCGGCGGACAACGCGCTCTCCCTGAACCTGAACCGCTTCATCATCGCGGACTTCCGCGATGCGATCCCCGAGACGTACTGCACGGGCAAGACGAATTCGAGCGGGTGCGTGCCGTTCCTGTCGTTCACCGGTAGTCCCAGCGTGACCGGCGCCACGTTCTCCCTGCGGGCCGAACAGGTGCTCGTGGGCGAGGTCGGCTTCGTGCTGTACGGCAGCCAGCGCAGCAACCTGAACTTCCACGGCGGGAAGCTCTGCGTGAAGGCGCCGTTCACGCGCCTGCTGCCCCCGAAAGTCGGCCAGAACAGCGGCGCTCCGCCCTGCACCGGCCTCGCGAAGACCAACTTCAACACGCGCATCCAGAGCGGCACCGACCCGAGCCTGACCGCGGGACAGTGCGTGACCGCGCAGTGGCGCATGCGCGACCCGGGACTCGGCGACGGGTTCAACGACGCGTTCACCGACGCGGTCGAGTTCGTCATCAATCCGTAGCACCGAGCCGCAGCCCCGCGAGCCGGCCAGGCTCGATCTCGCGCCCGGCGTGCACGACGCGCGCCGGGCGCGGTCGGTTCCGGGGACCGGCGCGGGCGCGGCTCAGGCCGGCACGAGGGCCGGATCCGTGCGCCCGCGGTTCTTGACCAGGAGGCCGATCGCGACGATCGCGGCGACCGCGGAGATCAGCTGCGAGGTCGAGAGCGCGCCCCCGAACCACAGGCCGCGCACCTCGTCGCCGCGGAAGAACTCGATCGTGCCGCGCGTGATCGCGTACAGCACGACCTGGATCAGCGCGCCCTGCCCGTAGTAGCGCCGGCGGCGCAGGAACCAGATCGCGAACAGCGCGAGACAGAGAGCGCCGAGGCTCATCCAGATCTGCGTGGCCCACAGGACCTCGCCCGCGTTGGCGGCACCGAACAGGCTGTGCTGGGGCAGCGGGTCGGGTACGTGCACCGTGATGGGGAAGGGCAGGTCGCGGTAGCGCTCGGGCACGACGCGTCCGTAGTCGTCGCCGACCAGCAGGCAGCCGACGCGCCCGATCGCGAGTCCGACGAAGGCCGCCGCGAGGCCCTCGTCGACGAAACGCCGCGCGCTGAGCCCGTACTTCGCGCAGCACCAGAGCCCGCCGACCAGGCCGCCGGCCATCCCGCCGTACATGACCAGCCCGCCCTCCCAGACCGCGATGATCCGCCACGGGCTGTCGAGGTAGCTCTTGCCGACCGCGGACCCCTGTCCGATCTCGACCGCGACGTAGAAGAGCCGCGCCCCCACGAAGATCCCGCACAGGATCCAGACCGGCAGGCGCGAGAGCCGGTCGGCGTCCCGCTCCGGGTCGGCGGACCCCCGCAGGCTGAGGCGCTGGAACACGGCCGCGGCCAGCAGGAAGCCGATCGCGACCATCAATCCGAAGGTGCTGAGGGGACGGTCCAGACCGGGAATGTCGAAGAGGCTCGGGAACACGGCCGCGGATTCTAGCCCGCAGCCCTCACCAGGTCCTGTGCGATTCGCGGGCGGCCGGGGAGTCCGGCG
>CAYGPA010000279.1:0-7456 GCA_964351535.1 uncultured Planctomycetaceae bacterium | reverse complement strand
CCATGCTCCCCTACTTCACGGAGCACTTCGGCAACGCCGCCAGCCGCAACCACGCCTACGGCTGGGAAGCGGAAGAGGCGATTCAGAAGTCTCGCGAGCAGATCGCGGCGCTGATCGGAGCCTCGCCGAAGGAGATCATCTTCACGTCGGGCTCGACCGAGGCCATCAACCTCGCGCTCAAGGGTGCGGCGGAGATGTACGCCTCGAAGGGCAAGCACTTCATCACGACGCTCGTCGAGCACAAGGCCGTGCTGGACACCTGCAAGCACCTCGAGAAGGAGGGCTGCGAGGTCACGTACCTGAAGCCCGACCACGACGGTGTGGTCTCGGCCCAGCAGGTCGCCGACGCGATCCGCGACGACACGATCGCCGTGGCCATCCTGTGGGGCAACAACGAGGTCGGTACGCTCAACCCGGTCCGCGAGATCGGCGCCGTCTGCCACGAACGCAAGGTGCTGTTCTTCACCGACGCGACGCAGACCGTCGGCAAGATCCCCGTCGACGTCGAAGCCGACCACGTCGACATGCTGTGCCTCTCGGGGCACAAGATCTACGGCCCGAAAGGCGTGGGCGCTCTCTACGTTCGGCGCCGCAACCCGCGCGTGCGACTGGTCGCGCAGATGGACGGCGGCGGCCACGAGCGCGGCATGCGCTCCGGCACGCTCAACGTCACGGGCATCGTCGGCCTGGGCAAGGCCTGCGAGCTCTGCCGGGAAGAGCTCGAGAGCGAGATGCAGCGCGCGATCGACCTGCGCGACCACTTGAAGGAGCGCATCCTCGGCGCGCTGGACCACGTCAAGCTGAACGGCCACCCCACCGAACGGCTCCCGGGCTGCCTGAACATCTCCTTCGCCTACGTCGAAGGAGAGTCGCTGCTGATGGGCATCAGCGACGTCGCGGTGTCCTCGGGATCCGCGTGCACCTCCGCCAGCCTCGAGCCCAGCCACGTGCTGCGCGCCATGGACGTCGGCGAGGAGCTGGCCCACAGCTCGATCCGCTTCGGCATCGGCCGCTTCACGACTCGGGAAGAGGTCGACTACGTCGCCGATCGCGTGATCGAAAACGTCAACCGCCTGCGCGAACTGTCACCTCTCTACGAGATGGTGCAAGAGGGCATCGACCTCAGCACCGTGCAGTGGCAAGCGGAACACTAGACCACCCCTCTCTCGTCAATCGGAACCCAGGATCAGCAAGAAGCCATGGCCTACAGTGACAAGGTACTCGACCACTACAACAACCCGCGCAACGTCGGCGCTCTGGACAAGAGCGCGTCGACCGTCGGCACGGGCATCGTCGGTGCGCCGGAGTGCGGTGACGTCATGAAGCTGCAGATCGAGGTCGAGGGCGACCGCATCGTCGATGCGAAGTTCAAGACGTTCGGCTGCGGCTCGGCGATCGCCAGCTCGTCCCTCGCGACCGAGTGGATCAAGGGCAAGACGATCGACGAAGCCCTCGACATCAAGAACACGCAGATCGTCGAGGAGCTCTCGCTGCCGCCCGTCAAGATCCACTGCAGCGTGCTCGCCGAGGACGCGATCAAGTCGGCCGTGAACGACTACAAGCAGAAGCAGCAGGAGAAGAAACAGTGATCGAGCTCACCGACCGCGCCGTGAAGGAAGTCCGGCGCATCATCGAAGAACAGAACCTGCCCGAGGAGACCTCGCTGCGGCTGGGCGTCAAGGGCGGCGGCTGTTCGGGCTTCAGCTACACCCTCGGCTTCGACGACTCGTTCGGCGAGCTCGACCAGACGTGGGAGTACGACGGCATCAAGATCGTCTGCGACCCGAAGAGCTTCCTGTACCTGAGCGGCACCCAGCTCGACTTCGAGGAGAGCCTGATGGGTCGCGGCTTCAAGTTCGGCAACCCCAACGCCAGCAAGACCTGCGGCTGCGGCGAGTCGTTCTCCGTCTGACGATGTCCCCCTGCCCGCAGTGTGGGGTGACTCTGGAGTCGCCGCTGGGCTGCTCCGCATGCGGGGCACTGCTCGACCCGGACGGATCCACGACCCCCTGGGCCCTGTTCGGCATCGACGTCGCCTACGCGGTCGACGCCGCGGCACTGCGCAAATCGCTGCGGCGCATCTCGCGCCAGGTGCACCCCGACTTCCACGGAGCTCCGGGTCCCGACGGCGTCGACCTGCGCGAACTCGCCGAGCGCAACACCGCCCGCCTCAACGAGGCGTACGAGGTCCTGCGAGACGACTACGCGCGCGCGGACCACCTCGTGCGCATGCTCGGCGGGCCCGACGAGAAGGCCGAGCGGCAGATGCCGCAAGCCTTCTTGATGGAGGTCCTGGAATGGAGCGAGGCCCTCGACGAGGCGCGCGGCACCGAGCCCGGGTCGGCTGCGCGCGCCGCGCTGCAACCGCTCGCCGACGAGCTGCGCGCGCGTCAGGAGGCCTCGCTGGGCGAACTGCGAGAGCTCCTCCAGGACGTCCCCGAACCGAACAGCCCCCAACTCGTCCAGGTGCGCAAGGTGCTGAACGCGCTGCGCTACCTCGACCGAACCCTCGCCGACATCAAGGAGCTGCGTCTCGAGCAAGCCGCCCGCTGACGCACCCCCTCCGACCCCTCCGAAAGATTCATGGGATTCATCGAGCTCGACGTCCTCAACAACAGCAAGGAGCAACTGGCCCTGGGTATCGACCTGGGCACCACGAACTCCCTGGCCGCGACCTGGCGCAACGGACGCCCCACGGTCCTGCGGCCCGAGGACGGCGAGGCGGTCGTGCCCTCGGCGATCTACTTCCCCGAGGACGGCTTCCCGGTCATCGGCCGCGGCGCGCGCGAACGCGCGATGACCGACGCGGGGCACACGCTGTTCAGCATCAAGCGCTTCATGGGCCGCGGCCTGGCCGAGATGCAGGCCGACCTGCGCGACGTCCCGTTCCCGGCCTCGGAGAACGAGAACGGCGTCGTCCGCTTCGAGATCCGCGGCAAGCAGTACACGCCGCAGGAGCTGTCGGCGATGATCCTGAAGAAGGTGCAGGACGTCGCCTGCCGCGCCCTGGGCGGCGACGCCGTCTCACGCGCGGTCATCACCGTCCCCGCCTACTTCGACGACGCACAGCGTCAGGCGACGCGCGACGCCGCGCGCATCGCGGGCATCGAGGTGCTGCGCATCGTCAACGAGCCCACGGCCGCCAGCCTGGCCTACGGCCTCGACCAGAAGGGCGACGGCTGCGTGGCCGTCTACGACCTGGGCGGCGGCACGTTCGACATCTCGATCCTCTCCATCGAGGACGGCGTGTTCCAGGTGCTGTCGACCTCGGGCGACACGCACCTCGGCGGCGACGACCTCGACCGCGCGCTGGCCGAGAAGGCGCGCGCCGAGATCGCCGCCACGTTCGGCGACGAGGGCACGGACGACCCCGCCTTCCTCCAGTCGCTGCGGCTCGCCGCGGAACACTGCAAGATCGAGCTGACGCGCCAGCCCAGCACCCAGATGCACCTGTCCTTGCCGAATGGCGGACAGTGGCGCCGCAAGGTCACGCGCGACGAGCTCGAGGCGCTGGCCGCTCCCTGGATCGACCGCACGCTGGAGGCCTGCCGTCGCGCTCTGGCCGACGCGGATCTCACCACCGATCAGATCGACGAGGTCGTGCTGGTCGGCGGCTCGACCCGCGTCCCGGCCGTCCGCCGACGCGTCGAGGAGTTCTTCGGGCGCGTCCCGCACACCGAACTGAACCCTGACGAAGTCGTTGCGCTCGGCGCCGCGGTCCAGGCCCACGTGCTGTCCGGAGGCACGCGCGACATCCTGCTGATGGACGTCACGCCGCTCTCCCTCGGACTCGAGACCATGGGCGGCGCCGTCGCGAAGATCGTGCACCGCAACTCGACCATCCCGTGCCACGCGTCGGAGGGCTTCACGACCTACGCCGACAACCAGACCGGCATCGAGTTCAACGTGCTTCAGGGAGAACGCGAGCTGGCCCAGGACTGCCGCAGCCTGGGTCGCTTCAAGCTGACCGGTATCCCCCCGATGCCGGCCGGCATGGCGCGCGTCGCCGTCCGCTTCCACATCGACGCGGACGGCATGCTCTCGGTGACCGCCAAGGAGGAGTCGACGGGCACCACGGCCTCGATCGACGTCCAGCCGATGAACGGGCTGACCGACGACCAGGTCGAGACGATGCTGCGCGAGTCCTACGAGAACGCGCAAGCCGACTTCGACCACCGCCGCGTGGTCGACCTGCGCGCGGAGATCGGCATCATGGTCCACGCGGCCCGCAAGGGCCTCCAGAGCGTGGGCGCAGAACTGGATCGCGAGACGCGCGAGGACCTCGAGTCATCCCTCGCCCAGGTCGAGCGCGATGCGAAGAGCGACGACGTCGAGGTCGTACAGACCGCCCGCGACGAGTTCGAGCGCGCGACCCTGCCGCTCGCAAGCCTGATGATGGACAACGTCGCGCGGACCGCACTGACCGGCAAGTCGCTCGACGAAATCTGAGCATCGGCCCCATGAGCACCTCCGCGCTCCACTGGAAGGACGTCCACGAGATCGGCTTTCGACTCACGGAGGCTCATCCGGACGTCGACCCGCTCTCGGTCCGCTTCACCGATCTGCACCGCTGGGTGACCGAGCTCGAGGGCTTCGCGGACGACCCGCAGAGCTCGAACGAGAAGATCCTCGAGGCCATCCAGATGGCCTGGCTCGACGAGCGCGACTGAGCGCTGCCGGCGGATCGCCGGAGAGCCTCGCCGGGGAATTCTTCCGCGCCGGATCCGTCACCGTTGCGCCGCAGTCCAGTCCATGGGTGGAGGTGGGGGCGGCGGGATCCCCACGGCGATCGCCCCCCGCCCGGGACCGCGCACGGGTCGGCGCACCCTGCTACCATCCCGCGCACGCGGGGGACCGGATGTCGACGGCCGGTGGTGGTCGGTGGTCGCAGGCGTCCGTGTCCCACCGCTCTTCTTCCAACCGATCGCATCCCGGAGAGCCTCATGCGCCCGTCCCCCACGCTTGCCCTCGCCGCCGCATTCGCCGCGGCGGCCGCGCCGAATGCTCGAGCCCAGGACGAGCTGCTGACGCTCGACAAGATCTACGGCACGGACGCGGAGGTCCGGATCGACTTCAGCGGCAGCTACCCGCGGGGCCTGAAGTGGCTCGACGCCGGGCACTACCTGCAAAGCAACGAGAGTGAGAAGCGCCTCGACCGAGTCGAAGCCGCAACCGGCAAGTCGAAGCCGCTGTACGACCGCGAGAAGCTCACGAAGGCGCTCGCCGAACTCACGGGGCTCGACGACGAGGACCTCGGCCGGTGGACGCGGCCCTCGTCCTTCGAGTACAGCGCGACGCACGGCACGGCCCTCTGGAACCGCGCGAACGACCTCTTCCTGTACGACTTCGAGGCCGACCGCGCCGTGCGCCTGACCCACGACGCTGCTCCAGAGGTCGGCGAAGAGCTCAGTCCCGACGGCCGGTTCGTCAGCTTCGTCCGCGATCACAACCTGCACCTCGTCGAGGTCGCCACCGGGCGCGAACGGGCCCTGACGGCGGATGGCGACGAAGAGCTCTTCTACGGCCGCCTCGACTGGGTCTACCAGGAGGAGGTCTACGGCCGCGGCAACTTCAAGGGCTACTGGTGGAGCCCGGACAGCTCGCGCATCGCCTTCCTCAAGCTGGACGAGTCGCCGGTGCGCGAGTTCACCGTCGTCGACCACCTGCCCAAGCGCCTGGCGACGGAGGTCACGAACTACCCCAAGGCCGGCGACCCCAACCCGCGCGTGTGGATCGGCGTCGTCCCGGCCGTTGGGGGCTCGATCTGCTGGCTCGACACCGCCAGGTACGAACCCATCGAGCACCTGATCGTCGACGTCGACTGGACCCCGGACTCCCAGCACGTCGTCTTCCAGGTCCAGGACCGCGAACAGACCTGGCTCGACCTGAACCTCGGAAAGCCGACGTCCGGAGACGTCGAGGCCCTCTTCCGCGAGACCTCGCCGGCCTTCGTTCAGCGCTTCGGCTCACCCCATTGGCTCGACGACGGCTCCTTCCTCTGGACATCGGAACGCACCGGATTCCAGCACTGGTACCACTACGGCATCGACGGTGAGCTGCGCGCCGGCGTCACGTCCGGAGAGTGGGAAGCGCGCACGCTGCACGGCGTCGACGAGAAGAACGGTTGGGTCTACTTCTCCGGCACCGAGCACACTCCGATCGCGCAGCACGTGTACCGCGTGAAGCTCGACGGCACCGACCTCGAGCGCCTGTCCGAGCGCGAGGGCAACCACTCGGCCAGCTTCGCACCCGACTTCGCGCACTACCTCGACACGTGGAGCAACTTCACGACCCCGCCGCAGGTGCGCCTGCATTCGGCCGACGGCCGCGAGAAGCGCGTCGTGGCCGCCAACGAGGTCGAAGAGCTCGCACGCTTCCGCCTGGGCACCGTCGAGTTCCTGCGGGTTCCGACGCGGGACGGCTTCGAGATGGAGGCTTGTCTCGTCAAGCCGCCGGGATTCTCCGCGGATCACCGCTATCCCGTCCTGCAGTACAACTACGGCGGTCCCCACGCCCCCGTGGTCGCGGACCGCTGGATCGGCAGCCGCAACATGTGGCATCACATGCTGGCCCAGAAGGGCATCGTGATCTGGATGTGCGACAACCGCTCGGCTTCGGGTAAGGGAATCGCGCCGACCTGGGAGGCGTACGGCCGGATGGGCGCGGCCGAACTCGCCGACATGGAGGACGGGGTGGCCTGGCTGCGCCAGCAGAGCTGGGTCGACTCGGAGCGAATCGGCCTGTGGGGCTGGAGCTACGGCGGCTTCATGGCCGCCTACGCCTTGACGCACAGCAAGAGCTGGTCGTTGGCCATCGCCGGGGCGCCGGTCACGGACTGGAACCTGTACGACACGATCTACACCGAGCGCTACATGCGCATGCCCCAGAACAACCCCGAGGGCTACGCCGAGACCTCGGTGATCGAGGCCGCCGCGGACCTGCACGGCAAGCTCCTGCTGATCCACGGCACGATGGACGACAACGTCCACCTCCAGAACTCGATCCGGTTCATCCACGCCCTCCAGAAGGCGGGCAAGCAGTTCGACCTGATGCTGTATCCGCGCTCGCGACACGGGGTCGGCGACCCCGACTTGCGCCTCCACCTCCAGCAGACGATGACCAGCTTCTTGCTCGAAGAGCTGTAGATCACGAGAGGGCAGATGGCGCGCGTCAAGGTGGTGCACGCGTCGTTCGAATCGCTGCTTGCGCATCCTGTCGAGTGGACTACGGGAAGCGCTCGCGGTTGCACTTCCTCTGCTCGATTCTCGACGCGAATGGGGGCAGGCGAGAACTCGCAGCGAAATCCGAATTCCCCGTAAGGAGCGACCGCGCCGGTTCCTTGGTACGTGGAGACGTCCCCGCTGGGACTTCATCACGTGCCGCTCACCCACAAGAACCGCCGCTCCCTCGCCATGTTCGCAGCCCTCGTCGGCTGCAGCTGGGCGTGGTCGGGAGT
>CAYGPA010000278.1:0-7468 GCA_964351535.1 uncultured Planctomycetaceae bacterium | reverse complement strand
GCGGCCTCGCCGCGCGTCGCGAGGGACGCCCGCATCTGGATCGCGCGCGCCGAGGCCGGCGACCCGTTCCCTCGCCACGTCGAGCCCTCGCGTGAGGTCGAGCTTCCGGAGGTGGAGGAGCCCGAGGTGACCGCGCTCCCCGACGTGGATGCCGTGCCTCCGGAGCCGGTGGACGAGCCACACGCGCACACGCCCGACCCGCAACCCCTGGCGGAGGCGGCGAATGCCTGGACCACCGGGTGGAACCGGCCGTTCCCGCGGGCCGGCTCGCGTCCGGAACGCGAACGCGAAGCGGTCGACCCCGGCCTCGATCCGATCGTCGCCGCGGCGCCTCCGACTCCCCGCGCGCCGTCCGCGGCGCCGGCCTCCACCCCCGCCGCGGAGCACGCGCCCGCACGGGAAGACGTCCTGCTCCACGCTCCGCCTCCGCCCTACCCTCGCGGCGCGTTGCGCCTGCGCCTGCAGGGAACGGTGCTCTGCCGCCTGCGTGTGCGCGAGGACGGACACGTGGAGGCCGTCGACGTCGTCGAGTCGAGCGGGCATCCCGCCCTCGACCGCGCCGCGGCGTCGGCGCTGCTCCACTGGCGCTTCGAGCCGCGGGCCCGTACCGGCTCGGGCCGCCTGCGAGAAGTGCTGCACGCGGTCACGTTCCGGATTCCCCGGGGGTAGCCCGGACGATTCACGCGCACGCGGCCGAAACGACACCGCCGGCTGGCGCGGTGTCGCTTCCGAGACGCCGCGCCGGCCGCGTTCAGCCGGCCCGGTGGGGTGTCGATGTCCTGAGCGGCCCTCCGCCCGGGCCCGGAGCGCGCCCCATGAAGATCCTCGTCTGCGGCAATCCCTGCGAGCACGAATGGCCCGAGACCTGCGTTCGCACGCTGGTCGAGATGGGGCACGAGGTCGAGCTCGTCTACTTCCTGTGGCCGCGCGACGGGCAGTTCGAGGAGTTCCTGCCCGTGAACCTGCGGCGCGACGTCCCGGCGCTCCTGGACTCGGAGGAGGGCCGACGCGCGCTGATGGAGCTCGTCTTCTACAACCTGGCCGCGTCCTTCCGGCCGGACCTCGTGCTGCTCGCCGGCATGATCCACTCCTGGTCGGCCGACGCGCTCGCGGACGTGCGCGAGAGCCTCGGAGTGCCGGTCGTGCTCTGGTCGGGCGACGACCCGCACGAGCCCTGGGCGCCGGACGTGTTCGGCCGCGCGGAACACTACGACCGGGTGTGGTTCACGATCCCCGGGCTCGCCGAGCGCGTGTCCGAGCGCTTCCGGCACGTCGACTACCTGCCCTTCGCCTGCGACCCGGAGCGCGACGCGCCGCCCGCGGCGGACTCCGCGGCGCTGGAACCCTACGCGTGCGACCTGAGCTACCTCGGGACGCTGAAGCTCGACCGCGCGCAGGTGCTGGAGGAGATCGCGCGCGGCGGCGTGGACCTGAAGGTCTGGGGAGTCGGCTTCCCCGAGGACCTCGCGGCGCGCTTCCCCCACCTGGCCCGCGCGCGACAGCCGCAGCACGTCCAGGGGCGCGAGAAGGCCCTCGTCTACGGCGCCTCGAAGATCGTGCTGAACCTGCACCACACGGGCTTCGGCAACATGAAGTTCTTCGAGGCGGCCTCCTGCGGTGCCTTCCAGCTCTGCAACCGCCGCTCCGAGGTCGAGGCCGCCGTCGACGGCCTGCCGATCGCCGCGCAGGTCGCGGCCTACGAAGACCCCGCCGAGCTGGGCGCGCTCGTGAAGCACTACCTCGAGCACGCGGAGGAGCGCCTGCAGCGCGCCGCGGAGCTGCGCGCGGCCGTGCACGCGAGCCACACGTGGCGTCACCGCCTCGAGACGATCCTCGAGGCCGTCGCGTCGCCCGTCGGGGGTTGAGGGCCGCGGGGGCTCCCGGAGCCAGCGCGCCGTCAGACCGGCCGAGCGTGAACGACGTTGCTGTGCGGCAGCAACTCGCGATCCTCGTCGACGACCTCGAATCCCGCCGTCGCGAGCAGGTAGTTCATGATCGGCCCGGTGGTCGGTGCGAACGTCGAGTCGGCCGCACCCGCGGGCTTGTGCTTGTCGGCGTACTGCAGGATCAAGTCGGCGTCCGGGGCGACGACGCTGCGCAGGCTGTGCAGGTAGCCGTCGAGGATCGAGGGGTCGAGGTGCACGAAGACGCCGAACGTCAGCACGAAGTCGATGCTCCCGCGGCGCACGCCGGGCAGGTCCGTACCGTTCGTCCGGCAGAACGACACGTTCGCGCGTGGGCCGAAGCGGGTCAGCAGACCGTGGAACACGTCCGGGTCGAGATCGACGCACACGAGGCGCTCGAACTCCAGCAGGTACCGGGTCCACCGACCGCCGCCGGGCCCGATCTCGAGCGCGGTCTTCGCGGGATCCACGAAGGGGGTGATGAACCGGTCGCGGAACGCGCCCAGGCTCTCGTCGCGACCCCGCTCGCTCACGTCGCGCTGCCAGGACTCGTTCCACTGCAGGGTCGGCATGGGGATCCTCGGGCCTCCTCCGGCGCGAACGCGCGCGTGGGAGCGAGGGTTGACCGGTCATCGGCCCGGTCCGGTCACGGGGTTGAGCGGTGAGGGGCGGGCCTCGCGCCGGGACTCCGCGGCTGGGAACGCGTCCGGGCTCCGTGCGGTGCCCGAAACTGGACCCCGCCGGACCCTGCGCGAAGCGGTTCCGGAGGATTAGGCTCTGGGCCATGGACGAACCCAGCATGCGCCTCCTGTGCAGCGACCTCGAAGCGGTCGTGGCGGACCTCGACGCCGATCCGGGCTCGGCCGGCGCCTGGGAACGCGCGCGCGCGGCGCTGGCCTTCTTCCGCGTCCGCGAGGAGGACGACGAGGAGCTCGCCCTGGCCATCGAGCTCGAGGACGCCGAGAGCCTGAAGGCCATCGTCGAGGGCTGGGTATCGGAGAAGCGCCTCATGCTCGTGCGCGACCGCGACGTGCTGAAGCGCGCGATGAAGGCCTACCGCAAGCGGCTGAAGATCACGCTGCTCGACGCGGAGTCCTCCGTCGGCGGCGGCCCCATGAGCAGCGGACGGCGCTCCGACATCGTCGGCGTCGCGCCGCCCGATCGCTATCCGCGAACCGTGTGGGACCACCTGGTGCGTCAAGAGCGCCTGAACCACTGCGGCCACGGCACGTACGAGCTGGGCCCGAAGGCCTGACGCTGCGTCCGCTAGGCCTCGAGGCGCAGGGCGGCGAACAGGCCGAGCGCCAGCGCGCCGCCGAGGCTCCACAGCAGGGCGGCGCTCGAGACGAAGTACGGGCAGACCATCATCGCGATCCCGACCAGGAGCTGCGGCAGGCGCACCTGCTTCTTGCCGTAGAGGAAGAGGCCGAAGCCGACGGTGGAGAGAACGAGCGAGGCCGCCAGCATGCCGGGCGAGAGGTCCATCCTCCTCCGATCGGCCCCGCGACGGCCCCAGGGCGAGGCGAACTGCGGCGGCGGACGAGTTTCCTGCCCGTCCGGGCCGCGAGGCGCTAAGGTGGCGCGTTCCGGTGCCGCGGCGGCGCCGGTTCAGAGGCCCCTTTGAAGACGATCAAGAACAAGACCAAGAAGCCGGTCAGCGTTCCGCTACCGCACGGCAAGCGGCTGTTCCTCGGCCCGGGCAAGACCGGTCAGATCGCGTCGAAGGCGGCCGCGCATCCGCCCGTCGTCGCGCTGGTCGAAGCCGGAGAGGTCGAGATCCTCGGCGAGGGCGCGAGCTTCGCCGGCCGCGGCAACGCCGGCGGCTCGACGGTGTCGCCGGGCCAGGGACACAGCCCCGACAAGGGCATCTTCCGCAGCGGCGACGGCTAGGCCAATCTTGGGCGCGCAGCGCGCGGAGGATGCGGCGCGACGTCTGGCCGCCGCGCTCGATCGGAGCGACTTCGAGGCGGCGCGCCCGCTGCTGGCGGACTCCTGCACGTACCGCATGCGCGACGAGGTGCTCGCGGGCGCGGAGGCGATCCTCGCGAGCTACGCGCGCAACGCCGAGTGGGCCGAGCGCTCGTTCGACCGCATCGAGTACGAGAGCGAGGTCCATCCCGCCGCGGACGGCCGCGCGCGCATCCTGTTCACCGACCGCACCCTGCACCGCGGCGTGCGCCACGTGTATCGATGCGAGCAGCTCGTGGCGGTCGACGCGAACGGCCGCGTCGGCGAGATCACCCACGTCGACCTGCCGGGCCAGTCGGAGGCCCTGGCGGCGTTCCTCGACCGCGTCGGGGTCGCGCGCGAGGACTGACGTGAGCCCTGCGCCCCGGGTCGCTTCCACCCGTCCTGCCTAGTGTCGCGCGACCGCGACGTGGCTGCGCCAGGGAAGCGACCAGCCGGACTCGTCGCGGTAGATGTCCAGGCGCTCCACGATCTCGTCGATCAGGGCCTCGCGCCGCGCGGCCGTCGCGTCGTTCAAGCTCCGTCCGATCTCCGGGTAGGCGCCCAGGTCGGCCGCGACGAACTCGCGCAGCGCCTGCGTCCGCATGGGGAGCTCGACCGTGGAGCACTGCACGTCCCGGAAGCCGGCGCTCTCGACCTCCGCGCGCAGGGTCTCGACCTCGATGCGCGGAAAGGGCGAGCGGGCCTCCGCGGCGGCCGCCGGCCCCAGGTGGCGCTCGACGACGTCGGCGAAGGCCCGTGCGTACGGCTGCTGCTCCACCGGGCTCCAGACGCTGAGCGCGAGGCGCCCGCCGGGAGCCAGCACGCGCCGGAGCTCGCTCAGCGCGCGCGCGCGGTCGCCGAAGAACTGCAGGCCCTGCTGGCACAGCGCCGCGTCGAACGAGGCGTCGTCGAAGGGCAGCTCCAGCGCGTTGCCCTCGCGCCACTCGATCGACGGCCCGTCGGGAGCCGGCACGCCGCGCGCGACGGCGAGCATGCCGGGGCTGAGGTCCAGGCCGACGATCCGCCCGCGCCCCGAGCGCCGCGCCGCGGCCCGCGCGACGACGCCGGTGCCGCAGGCCAGGTCGAGGACGCGGTCGTCCGGCGACAGCGAGGCGCGCTCCACGAGGTCCCGCGCCCAGGGCTCGAACAGCGGCGGGACCAGCACGCGCTCGTAGAGCCGGGCGCCCTCGGTCGCGAGCGCGTAGTCGGTCGAGCGCTCGGCGGCGCAGGCCGCCGTCAGGCCCAGGAGGGTCGTGATCATCGTCCACCGCCGCATGGTTCTCTCCCTCCGCTGCATGGTAGTCACCCCCACGGCGACGCTCGCCGGCGCCGCTCCGTGGTGGGTTCCGTCGAACGCGGCGGGTCTTTCGCGGTCCGAATCCCGGATTTCGCGTCGACGACCCGGGCGGCCGCGCGGGCGAGAAGGCGCCCGTCGGGGTCGAGCCAGGGCCCCGCGCTCGCCGTGCAGAGGGCGGAACCGGGGCGCAGGACTGCCAAGAGAGCCTCCTAGCGAATACTCTCTTCGACCCCCTTGCGCCGCCGGACCCCTCCCGCGGCCACGCCACGACCCCCGACCACCCCCGGAAGCGCATGTCCCCCGCCAAGATCACCTGGACCGAGATCGACGAGGCCCCGGCCCTCGCGACGCACTGCCTGCTGCCGATCGTGCAGGCCTTCACCAAGGGCACCGGGGTCGAGATCGAGACGGCGGACATCTCGCTCGCGGGGCGCATCCTCGCCAACTTCCCGGAGGTGCTGCGGCCGGACCAGCGCGTACCGGACGAGCTGACGCGCCTCGGCGACCTGGCCAAGACGCCCGGCGCGAACATCGTCAAGCTGCCGAACATCAGCGCCTCGATTCCCCAGCTGCAGGACGCGATCGAGGAGCTGCGCAGTCAGGGCTACGACGTGCCCGAGTATCCGGAGGAGCCGCGCGACGACGAGGAGCGGGCGCTGCAGGCGCGCTTCGCCGTCGTCCTGGGCTCGGCCGTGAACCCGGTGCTGCGCGAGGGCAACTCCGACCGCCGACCGGCCGCGTCCGTGAAGGCCTTCGCGCAGAAGCACCCGCACAAGATGATGAAGGCCTGGCCGGCGTCCGGCTCGCGCACGCGCGTCGCACACATGCGGGACGGGGACTTCTACGGCAGCGAGCGATCCGCGACGCTGCCGGCCGACACCACCGCGACGATCCAGTTCGTCGCGCCGAACGGCGCGGTCACCGTGCTGAAGAAGGGGCTCGCGCTGCTGGCCGGAGAGGTCGTCGACACGTCCGTGATGAACGTGGCGGCGCTGCGCGCCTCCTACGCCGAGGAGATGCGAAAGGCCAAGGCCGAGGGCCTGCTGCTCTCGCTGCACCTCAAGGCCACGATGATGAAGGTGTCGGACCCGGCCATGTTCGGGCACGCGGTCTCGGTCTTCTTCGCGGACGTCCTCGAGAAGCACGGCTGCTCGCTGGCCGAGGTCGGCGTCAACCTGAACAACGGCCTCGCGGACCTGCTGGAGAAGCTCGACCGCCTGCCCGAGGACCGCAAGGAGCGGATCGAGGCGGACCTCGAGGCCTGCTACGCGCAGGGCCCCGCGCTCGCGATGGTCGACTCGCGCAAGGGCATCACGAATCTGCACGTTCCGAACAACGTGATCATCGACGCCTCCATGCCGGTCGTGGTCCGCGACGGCGGCCGGATGTGGAACAAGGACGACACGCTGCAGGACACCGTCGCGCTGATCCCCGACCGCTGCTACGCGACCGTGTACCAGGCGGTCGTCGAGGACTGCCAGCGCCACGGGCAGTTCGACCCGGCGACGATGGGAACCGTGGCCAACGTGGGCCTGATGGCCAAGAAGGCGGAGGAGTACGGCTCCCACGACAAGACCTTCTTCGCGCAGGGTGCGGGGAGCATCCGCGTGGTCGACGCGTCCGGCGAGGTGCTGCTCGAGCAGGCCGTCGAGGAAGGCGACATCTTCCGCATGTGCCAGACCAAGGACGAGGCCATCCGCGACTGGGTGAAGCTCGCCGTGTCGCGCGCGCGCGCCAGCGGCACGCCGGCCGTCTTCTGGCTCGACCCCGAGCGCAGCCACGACGCGCAGCTCATCGAGAAGGTCGGGACGTACCTCGCCGACCACGACACGGACGGGCTCGACCTCCGCGTGCAGGAGCCCAGGGACGCGATGAACTTCTCGCTCGAGCGCATCCGCCGCGGCGAGGACACGATCGCCGTCACGGGCAACGTGCTGCGCGACTACCTCACCGACCTCTTCCCGATCCTCGAGCTCGGCACCAGCGCGCGCATGCTCTCGATCGTGCCCCTGCTGAACGGCGGCGGCCTGTTCGAGACCGGCGCCGGCGGTTCGGCTCCGAAGCACGTGCAGCAGTTCCTGGCCGAGGGGCACCTGCGCTGGGACTCGCTCGGCGAGTACTGCGCGCTGGTCCCTTCGCTGGAGCAGATCGCCGAGAAGAACCAGAACCCGCGCGCCGCGCTGCTCGCCCGCACTCTCGACCAGGCCGTCGGCGAGTACCTCGAGCACTCGCGCTACCCCTCGCGCAAGGTCGGCGAGATCGACAACCGCGGCTCGACCTACTACCTCGCCACGTACTGGGCCCAGGCCCTCGCCGA
>CAYGPA010000277.1:5025-7487 GCA_964351535.1 uncultured Planctomycetaceae bacterium | reverse complement strand
CTCGCGCTGTGGGTCGTGCTGCTCGCGGGGATGTTCGATCGCGGCCTCTACGCGCTCGGTCGCGTCGCGCGGCGGCCCGGCACGCGCCTCGCGCGTGCGCTGGACGTCGACGGTGACGTGGAACGCGCGCGGCTCGAGCTCGCCACCGAGCGACGCCGTGCCGAACGCGGCCTGGACCGCATCGAGGCGGTCAGCCAGCTGGCACCCAGCGTGGGTCTCTTCGGAACCGTGCTGGGCATCTCGCGCTCGTTCTTCGCGCGCGGAGCCGAGCTCGAGCTGGCCGCGGCCGAGGTCATGGCCTCGGGGCTCGCGACGGCACTCTTCACCACCGTCGCCGGACTGATCGTGTTCCTGATCGGCCAGGGCTTCCTGATCGCGTATCGCGAGTGGCTGGGCTGGGGTGACGAGCGCGTCGCCGCACGGATGGAGGCACGCCCGTGAGCGCGCGGCGCCGTTCCTCGGTCGCTCTCAGCGGGTTGACGCCGCTCGTCGACCTGTTGTTCATCCTGCTCTTCTCGCTGCTCGCGCTGGGCGAGACGCGGCGCGTCGAGCAGGAGGAGCTGGTGGCCATCGAGCTGCCGTCGGTCGAGTCCTCGGCCGACTCGCGCGCGCCCGCCGCCGCGCTCACGCTCGCGATCGACTCCGAGTCGCGCGTCGTCCTGCCCTCCTCGGGTCGCGTCCTTCTCACGCGCCAGGAGCTCGACGCCGAGCTGGCCGCGGCCCTGGGAGACGGCGTCCCCGAGGAAGTCACCGTCGCGATCCACGCCGACCGCGCCGCCCGTCACGGAGCGGCCGTCGAGCTGCTCCAGCACATGCGTCTGCGCGGGTTCGTCCACGTCCAGCTCCTGGCCACCGGCCAGGACGACGGGGACGGGTTCCTGGAGGGCGGCAGGTGAAGCGCTTGCTCCGCGAGACCGCGCTGCTCTCGATCGCCGCTGCGCTCTCCTGGTTCCTGCTGCTGGCCGGACCCGAGCGCCCGGCGGGGTCGGCCGCGCCTCGCCCGCTGCCGCTCGAGCTCGCGGTCGTCCCCGTGTCCCCGACGTCCGCCGCATCGGGGGAGACGCAGGAGGTGGCGCTCCCGACCGTCCAGGAACGACCGGAGTCCGCCGAGGACTCGCCGGCCGTCGAACCCGAAGATCCCGCGCAGGAAGAGCTCGCGCGGGAAGAACTCGCGCAGGAAGCGCCCGACCAGGAGGCGCCCGCGCCGGCCGAACTCGGGGCCGTCGACGGCCGCGGCGACGCCGCGCCGACGGCGACCGCGGACTCCGCTCCGGCCGAGCCGGCGGAGACCCCGCTGGACGCGGAGGCCTTCGCGGGGGAGGTCGCGGCCGACTCCGCCGCGAGCAGCGAGGAGCGCAGCACGGCGCGCGTACGGGAGCTGCTGGGGGACCAGGAGTTGCTCGACGCCGCGCGCGCGGAGTGGAACGGCGACGTGCGCGCCGGCTTCCAGACGACGCTCCTCGCGGCTCCGGAAGAGCAGCTCGACATCGCGCGCGCGTTCGGCGAAGAGCTCGTCCTGATTCCGCGCGACGCGCTGGTCGAGGGTGGCTCGCGCTGGTTCCGCCTGGACCTCTCCTCGGGGACCGTGCGGTCGGTCGACGGCGCCCCGCCCACCGGCTACCGCCAGTACCGCGACCTCCTGGACTACGAGTACGAGCGCCTGCCCGCAGCCCTGCGCGACCTGCGCAAGAGCGTCCTGGCGCGCAACGAGATCTTCGTCTTCGGCGCGCTGATTCCCCTCCGCGAGTGGGGCCTGGTCGTCGCGCGCCGGCGCGAGGCGCTGGAGCGCACCGGCCGTCCGCTCGAGGACGTCAAGCGCTTCGTCGTTCACTACCGGCCGCTGGCACCTGGCTCCTACGACTTCGAGGTGCACGAGATCGTCTTCGCCGACGGCACGCGCGTCCGACCGGACACCCTCTGAAACCCACCTACGACGGACTTCGCAACGAGGCAACGCCATGAGAATTCTCCTCCCGATCCTGCTGCTCGCCACGACGTCGGCCTGCGTGAGCGCACCGCTGGCGCCTCCCGGAGAGGTCGGCAGCGAGATCGTCCTCGCGCTCGACGAGGGCCGTTCCGCCGAAGCCGACCGCCTGTTCGAACGCTCGGCGGCACAGAACGACCACTCCGAGCGCCTGTACCCGGTGCTCTACGAGGCTGCGCGCGAGCGCTACGAGACCGGCGACTTCGACGGCTCCGCGGTGCTGCTCGGTTTCATGGCCGAGCACTACCCGTCCAGCGCTTCGGTTCACGAAGCGCGGCTCTACTCGCTGTTCCTGCAGCGCGCCGGTCAGGAGACCGCCGATCCCGAGCTGGTCGACGAGATCGAAGCGGGGCTGGGTCCGGTCCTGGCCTCGGCCGAGGCCCCGGCGTGGGCGTACCTGGTCCGGACCCAGTGGGCGGTCGACCGCGGCGAAATGGACGTCGCGCGCGCGTCGCTCAAGAGCTTCGAGGGACGCTGG
>CAYGPA010000277.1:422-4925 GCA_964351535.1 uncultured Planctomycetaceae bacterium | reverse complement strand
TGGACGAGACCGGCTTCGACGAGGACGACGCCAACCGCGTCATCTACTACGGCCAGCCGAACGGCGCCTCGATCGGGGACGAGCTCGAGCGCGAGCTCCTGCTGTCGCTCAGCGGCCTGGTGCGGATCCTGGAGCCCGACTGGACCGGCCTCGAAAGCGTCACGTCCGGGTTCGAGCAGGCGCTGAAGGAGACGAACGCGACGCACCTGGTCGTGGGGGAGTTCGTCCGGCGCGGCAACAAGCTCAGGGTGTCGGTGCGTCTGATCGACGTCGACACCGGGCTCATCATCGCGACGGCGCGGGGCTTCGTGCACGTCGACGAGCTCTCCGACCGGGCCCGCCGGGCCGCGCTCGACCTTCCCGCCGCGTCCGGTTCCGGGCCGGGCCTCGACCCGCCGATCTTCGTGGCCGCGAGCGTCCGCCGGGACTCGCCCGCTGCTCCGGAAACTCCTAGCCTCGCGAACAGCTCCAGCCCGGCGGCGCAGCCGGTGGCGCAGGCCTCGGTCCCGGACGAGTCCGCGCCGCGCGGTCCTGCTCGACAGCGCTCGGAGGCGGAGAGACTGCCTCCTCGGACGGGCCCGGCGTTCTTCCGCTGGTCGGCGAGGGGCGGGGCCCGGCGACGCTGACGGGCGGCGGGCGAGCGCGCCGCCGGTGCGTCGGTCAGCGCGCGGACCGCGACCCCTTGGAGCGGGCCAGCACGGCGCGCACGAGCTCCAGGGTCGAGCAAGCGGGGTCGAGGAGTCCCGCGTCGAGCTCCGCGGCGGGGGTCCGCAGCGCTTCGGGCTCGCGCGTCACGAGCAGCGCGGGCGTGTCGTGCCCGCGGTCGCGGAGCCGGCGCAGGGTCTCGGCGCCGCCCACCTCGGGCGAATCCGCGCCCAGCACGAGGACGTCGGCGCAGAGCGCCCCGCTCTCGAGGAGCTCGAGGAAGCGCGCGGCGCTCTCGACCTCCAGCCCTTCGAAGCCGTAGCGGGCGAGCGCGCGCGTGGCGCGCTCCCGGAAGGCCGCGTCGTCGGCGAGGACCACGACGACCTCGCCGTGCCCCAGCGGGACCTGCTCGGGGGCGAGCTGCCGTTCGGCGTCGTCGAGGACCGGCATGGTCAGCGTGAAGGTCGTGCCCTCGCCCGCGACCGAGCGAACGTCGATCTGCCCGCCGTGGGCCAGGGTCACGCTGCGCACGACCGAGAGCCCCAGGCCGGTCCCCGCGCCGCCCTTGGTCGAGAAGAACGGCTCGAAGATGCGCTGGCGGACGGCCTCGCTCATCCCGGCGCCCTCGTCGGAGACCGAGAGCAGGCAGCGGTGCTCCGGCTCCGTCGGGTCCGGACCGAGGGCGATCCGCAGGGTGCCGCCGCGCGGGCTCATGGCGTCGCCGGCGTTGCGGCAGAGGTTGACGAGCACGCGCCGGAGCAGGGCCTCGTTGCCGAGCAGGGCGACGGCCCCGCCGGGGTCCTCGAACGACACGTTCACCCTCTCGGGCACCGTCTGCTGCAGGAGCGGGAGCGTCGTCCGGACGAGCGTCGCGAGGTCGAGGTGCGTGCGCTCGGCCCGCTCCGACCTCGAGAGGGCGAGCAGCGAGCCCGCGAGCTCGGTGGCGTGGCTCACCGCGGCCGCGAGGGCGTCCAGCGAGGCCCGCGAGCGCGGGGCGTCGCCGTGCTGCAGCCGCAGCATCTCCGTATGCCCGGAGAGCACCGTCAGCATGTTGTTGATGTCGTGTGCGACGCCCGCCGCGAGCCTGGCGACGACCTCCGTGCGCTGCGCGTCCTGGAGCGCGCGCTCGAGCGTCGCGCGCCGGCGCTCGGCGCGCTCGCGCCTCGCCATCTCCTCCACGAGCTCCGCGTGTTCCTCGCGCAGGCCGACGACGTAGGCGCCCAGCAGCATCGAGGGAATCCCCACGGCGGCCAGGTAGAGCTGGATCGAGTGGACGAGTTGATCGTGCGAGGTCAGCGCCGCGCCGAGCGGGCTCTCGCCCTGGTGGGAGAGCCACACGATGAGCACCCCGGTGAGCAGCAGCGTCCACGCGACCAGGCGCCAGTCGAAGCGCAGGGCCGCCCAGACGATCAGCGGAATGGCCACGTGCTGAAGGTGCAGGACCTCGACGCTCTCGGGCGACGCGAGCGCACAGACCAGAGCGCCGGTGAGGAACGCGAACAGGAAGAGCGCGCCCTCGGCCGGCGTCTTCAGGAAGGCGCCCTGCGTGCCGCGCAGGAGCCCGTGGACCGCCGGGACCACGATCAGGATGCCCAGGGAGTCTCCGAGCCACCAGGTCGCCCAGGCGCGACCGAACGACTGCTCCGAGAGGTGCGCGACCCCGGCGGCCGCGGGCAGCGCCGCGGGCGCCGGGGCGAGGAAGGCGGCTCCGATCGCGAAGTGCGCGGAGTTCCGGACCCTCGAGGGGTCGAGGGGCAGCAGGCCCAGGCGCGCGAGGATCCAGGCCGCGAGGAGCACCTCTCCGGCGTTGACCGCAGCGAAGTAGAGCGACCAGCCCGGCGTGAACGCCGAGTCGGCGATCGCGAGGCCGAGGCCCGCGTCGAGGACCACGAACCAGGCGGCGTGGAGTCCCCAGAGCCGCCGCGGCTCGAGCAGCAGCACGGCCAGGGCCGCGCCCGCCGGCGGCCAGAACGTCGTCAGGTCCTCGCCGGGGACCCGCAGCGCCTCGCCCACGAACCGCGCGGCGACGAGCAGCGGGACGTAGACGAGCATACGGCCGGCCAGGGGCCAGGCGAGCACACCACCACCGGGCGCGGGCTGCTTCTTGGTCCTCAATCCGCTCTTCTCCGGAGACCAGGATGACCGCGCTGGGCCACGGGGTCCACCCGGGTCCACCCGGGTCCTCGAGTTCGAAGTCTCGCACGGCGGCTCGTGCAGCGGCAGGCGCGGCTGCTCGCGTGGCTAACCGGTGTCTTCGTGCTCCCTCAGGAACGCCTCGATGCGCGCCCGCTGTTCGGTGCGCAAGTCGTCGAAGTCGAGCTGCGGCTTGCGCACCTGCAGGAGCATCCGGTCGTCCGGACTCGGCGAAGCGCCCGCGAGGATCTCCTCGATCGCGGCGTCCAGGTGTTCGTCCCAGTGGGGCTGCGCGCCGTCGACGTCCCGGACGTCGTAGTGGCGGGCGAGGTCCCAGCACGTGAGGGTCTGGCCGGCCCGGGACTTCACCCCGGGGTCGGCGGACAGCGCCGCGATCACGCGTCCGACGAGGAGCGGAGTCTCCGAGTGCGCGAAGTGGGGGTCCTTCGCGATGGCGTCGCGCCAGTTGTCCTCGGTGACGCCGAAGTGATCGAGCATCGCCTCGGAGCGCAGGAAACCCGGCGTGACGGCGACGGCCGTCACGGGGGAGTCCGCGAGCTCGACCGACATCGCGTAGGCCAGGCGGATGACGGACGTCTTGCACAGGTCGTAGAAGAGCTGCCCGCGGTAGCCGTGGAACGCGCCGTCGGTCACCTCGACGACGAGGCCTCCGCTGCCTGCGAGCATGAGCGGCACGCCGTGCCGGCTGGTGATGACGTGCGTGTGGATCGCGCGCTCCATCATCGTGAAGCCGGTGCGCACGTCGACCTCCCAGAAGGTCTTGCCCCACTCGGTCAGCGCGTCGCCGCCCCAGATGGAGTGGACCAGGACGTCGAGCCGGCCGTGGTCTGCTCGCACGCGCTCGAACAGGCGCTCGACCGCACCCTCGTCGGTGTGGTCGACGCACACCGCCACGCCGCGGCCGCCGGCGGCGGTGACGAGCTCGGCGGTCTCCTCGATCGTCTCCGGGCGCTTCGGATCCATCGAGTCCCGCGGCCCCGCGCGGCTGCTGCGACCGGTGCAGTAGACGGTCGCACCGGCCTCGCCGAGCGCGCGCGCGATGCCCCGGCCGGCTCCGCGGGTCGCGCCCGCGACGAGGGCCACCTTCCCCTGCAGCGTCGTCATATCCGGAGCCTACGGCGTGGACGATACCGCCGCGAGCCAGCCGCGACGCGGGGACAGGACCTCCGGCGCCGCAGAGCCCCGGGGGAGCTCGAGCGAATCGGTGCGGACCCCGTAGATGGACCCGTCGTCCCGCGTCGTTTCCGGGACCTCACGTCGAAGCTGCCCGAAGCCGGGACCTCGAGGAAGCGCATCTGCGCTCGCGCTCGACGTCGCTACGATGCTCCCATGAAGCCCGCCATCCACGCCGTGTCCATCGCGCTCCTGCTCACCTTCTCGGGCTGTCAGGGCACCGAGCAAACCTCCGTTCGCCCGGCGGCGTGGCCGGGTGAGCTCGAGCAGTGGGGAACCCTGCAGCAAGCTCTCCGGGACGGGCAGGTCGAGGGACGGGTTCGAGTCGGCGACGTGGCGCGCGAAGGGATCTTCGCGGTCGGAGCGCTCGAGGGCCTGCGCGGAGAGGTCACGATCGCGGACGGCGAGATCTGGATCTCGGAGGGGAGCGCGGAGCGAGCCGTGACGACGCGCGGACGGGGTTCCGAGGCGCAGGCTACCGTGCTCTTCGCCGCGGATGTCGCGGAGTGGCGGGATGTTCCCGTCGAGGTC
>CAYGPA010000277.1:0-412 GCA_964351535.1 uncultured Planctomycetaceae bacterium | reverse complement strand
CTCCGAGTTCGACGCCTTCCTGGTCGAGCAGGCCCGGTTGGCCGGCATCGCCCCGGCGCGGCCGTTCCCGTTCGTCGTCGAGGGAGGCCTCGAACATCTCAGCCTGCACGTCGTTGCCGGCGAGTGTCCCATCCGCGCACGCATGCTCGGTCGAAACGCGGAGTTCCCGCCGTACGAACTGCACGTCGACGCCACAGTCGGCCGGCTCGTCGGGATCTACGCCCCCGACTCCGGCGGCATCGTCTGCCATGCGGGCGCGACGAGCCACGTCCACGCCATCCTCGAGGACGCGGGCGGCCTGACCGGCCACGTGGAATCGGTCGGGCTGGCTGCGGGTGCGGTTCTCGAGCTGCCGCGCTAGCAGCCCGTTGAAGAAGTGCTCCAGATGCCAGGGCCGTGGCATCCGCTTCGG
>CAYGPA010000276.1:0-7498 GCA_964351535.1 uncultured Planctomycetaceae bacterium | reverse complement strand
CGCCCGTGCAGCACGCGGGCATCGAGGCCCTGCGCGGTCCCCAGGACGCGGTCGATCGCATGATGGCCGCCTTCGACGAGCGCCGGCGCATCATCGTCGACGGCCTGAACGCGCTGCCCGGCTTCTCCTGCGTGACTCCGAAGGGCGCGTTCTACGCGTTCCCGAACGTCACGGGCACCGGCATCCCCTCCAAGAAGCTCGAGGAGAAGCTGCTGCACGAGGCCGGCGTCGCGATCCTCTCGGGCACCAGCTTCGGCGCGCTGGGCGAGGGCTACCTGCGCTTCAGCTACGCGGCCGGCGTCGACGACATCCGCGAGGCCCTGAAACGCGTGAAGGACTGCCTGGAAGCGGTCGCGTCGTGAGCGCGGACGAAGCGGAGCGCGAAGGCGAGGACGGCGCGGCCTCCTCGGTGTCGGACTTCCGCAGCGACACGGTCACGCGTCCCGGTGCGGCCATGCGCCGCGCGATGGCGGAGGCCGAGGTCGGCGACGACGTGCTCGACGGCGACCCGACCGTGCGGCGCCTGGAGCGCGCCGCGGCGAAGTTCCTGGGCCACGAGGGAGCGCTGTTCGTGCCGTCGGGGACGATGGCGAACCAGGTGGCGATCGGGAGCTGGACGCGGCCCGGCGACCAGGTCGTGCTCGCGGCCGACGCGCACATCGTCCTGTGGGAGTCCGGCGCCGCCGGCGCGCTGCACGGCGTCCAGACCGTCACGCTGCCGAAGAGCGCCGGCGTGCTGGAGGTCGACGCGATCCGCGAGGCGCTGCGCCCGCCGCTGACGCACTGCCCGCCGACGACGCTCGCCTGCGTCGAGCAGACGCACGGCGAGTCCGGCGGCCGGCTCGTGCCGCTCGACGGCCTGCGCGCGGTGCACGAGTTCGCGCGCGAGGCGAAGATCGCCGTGCACATGGACGGCGCGCGCATCGCCAACGCGGCCGTGGCGCTCGGGGTGCCCGCCGCGGAGATCGCGGCCTGCGCGGACTCGGTCTCGATGTGCTTCTCGAAGGGGCTCGGAGCGCCCGTCGGCTCGGTGATCGCGGGCCCGGCCGAGTTCCTCGAGCGCGCGCGCGTCGTGCGCAAACGCCTGGGCGGCTGGATGCGTCAGTCGGGCATCGTCGCCGCGGGCGCGCTGTACGCGCTCGAGAACCACGTCGAGCGGCTGGCGGACGACCACCGCCTCGCGCGCGGGCTGGCGGCCGCCTTCGACGCCGTCCCGGGGCTCGCGGCGCACCCCGAATCCGTCGAGACCAACATCGTCGTCGTGGAGGTGGAGCCCGCGCGGATGTCGGTCGAGGACTTCCTCGGCGGCCTCGCCGAGCACGGGGTGCGGGCCCTCGCGATGGGCCCGACCGCGGCGCGCTTCGTCACGCACCTCGACGTCGGTCCCGGCGACGTCGTGCGGGCCGGGCGCGCCGCCGCCGAGGTTCTCTGAGCTCGCCCTCTCCCACGACTCCCGAGCCGGATCGGCGTGCGAACTCCGTATCCGGATCGAAAAACGCCTCCCGCGGCTTGCCTGTCCTGGCCGGTGGGCAGTAGCACAGGTGGTCATGGGCATCTTCAAGGCATACGACATCCGAGGGCTGGTGCCCTCCGAGCTGGACGCCGCCATGGCGCGGCGCATCGGAAACGCTTTCGCCCGGCTGCTGGAGGCCAGGTGCCTCGTGGTCGGTCGCGACATGCGCACGCACTCGCCCGAGATCTCGGAGGCCGTGATCGACGGCATCCGCGACACGGGTTGTGACGTGATCCGCGTCGGGTTGGCGTCGACGCCGATGGGCTACTACGCGATCGCGACGCAGCCCTGCGATGGCGGCCTGGTCGTCACCGCCTCGCACAACCCGGGCCAGTACAACGGCATGAAGCTCTGCCGCGAGGGCGCCAAGCCGGTATCGGGAGCGACGGGCATCGCCGACATCGAGCGCATGTGCGCCGCGGACACGCCTCCCGCCGCGGCGCGGCGCGGCGAGGTGCGCGACGTCGACCTGCTGGCGGCCTACGCCGAGCACGTCGCCGGCTTCGCGGACCCCTCGGGCGGCCCGATCTCGGTCGCCATCGACGCGGCCAACGGCATGGCGGCATACACGCTGCCGCACATCCTCGAGCGCCTGCCGCACGTCACGGCCAGCACGCTGTTCATGGAGCTCGACGGCAACTTCCCGAACCACGAGGCGAATCCTCTGAAGGAGGAGAACCTCGACCCCGTGCGCGAGCTCGTGCGCTCCGCCGGCGCGCGCCTCGGCGTGGGCTTCGACGGCGACGCCGACCGCTGCTGCTTCGTCGACGAGACCGGCAAGACCGTCGCGGCCGACCTGATGACGGCGCTCTTGGCGCGCGAGTTCCTGCGCAAGCACCCCGGCGCCCCGATCGTCTACGACCTGCGCTCCTCGTGGGTCGTGAAGGAGGAGATCGAGAAGGCCGGCGGAGTCGCCATCCGCGACCGCGTGGGGCACTCGTTCATCAAGGCCACGATGCGCGAGCGCGGCGCCGTCTTCGGGGGCGAGCTCTCGGGCCACTTCTACTTCGCCGAGAACTTCACCACCGATTCGGGCGTCATCGCCATGGTGTCGGCCCTGAACCTCCTCGGCCGACCCGAGAACCGCGAGACGTCGCTGTCGCGCCTCGTCTCCGAGCTGCGTCGCTACCACCCGACCGGCGAGATCAACTTCCGCGTCGCGGACAAGGACGCCTCCATCGCGGAGCTGAAGCGCCGCTTCGCCGAGGGGCGCCAGGACGAGCTCGACGGCATCACCGTCGAGTTCGGCGGGCTCGGCGACGCCGACTGGTGGTGGTTCAACGTGCGCGCCTCGAACACCGAGCCGCTCCTGCGACTCAACCTCGAGGCGGCCACCGCGGAGATCCGCGATCGCCGGCGCGACGAGCTCATTTCGATCCTGGGGGAACCGGAAGCATGAAACACGTCATCCTGTGCAGTGCGCTCCTCGCGCTCGCGGCCTGCCGCGGCGCCGAGACCGAGGCCGGTCCCGCCGCTCTCTCGGGCGGCAAGCTGCCCGACGGCCGGCCCGGACCGCAGGTCGAGGCGGTCGCGCGCGTCGGCGAGGCGGTGATCACCGGCACGACCATCGACGCCGACACGGGCATCCCGGTGGCCGGCGCCTACGTCGAGGGTCCGCGCGGAGAGGTCGCCGTCTCCGACGCCTCCGGTCGCTTCGTCCTCGAGGGCCTGCCCCCCGGATCCGAGGGGTTGCTCCAGGCCCAGGACTCCGATGGACGCACCGCCGCGAACCGCCTGCGGCCGCTGCGCGAGGGCATCCTCGAGGTCGTGCTGCGCTTGCGCGACCGCTGATCCGCACGGCGCGCCACGCTCCCGAACGGCCTCCGGCTGCCGCGCCCGAGCGGGTCGCGCCGCGGCCGCGCGTGCCGTCCTCGGCATGGATCGAGGCCCGCCTTCGTGCCATCTTGGGTCGCGACCGCGTCCAGCCGATAGTCTCGCTGGGCCGCTCCCTCCCCATGCTTCGATTCCGTCCGTCGCTCCGACTCCGCCTGGCGATCGTGCCGGCGGCCCTGCTGGCCCTGGCGAGCTGCGGCTCGTCGCCCAGCACCGATGATCCGACGCCCTCGGTCCGCAAGGCCTCGGACCAGAACTCCACGGGTCTGCTCGAGCTGCCCGAGATCGGCCTCGCGGAGATGCGCCAGCCGGCGGACTGGCAGGCGTGGATCGCGCGGGACCGCCTGCTGTCCTTCCCGAGCCGTACCACGGGCCGAGCGGTGGCGGAGGTACGCGACGCCGACACCGTGGCCTCGCGCCGGGCGGTGGCGCTGATGGCGGTCGGCTGCGCCGGGCTCGAGCGGGAGCGATCGCGCCTCGAGTCCTGGGCCCTCGAGGGCGGGCGCGAGGAGCGCCGCGCGGCGATCCTGGCGCTCGGGGAGCTGCCCACGCGCAACCCCGGCGTCCTGGTCCGCCTGGCCGACGGCTCTCCGGGCGACCTGCCCGAGCACGCGCTGCTCGCGCTCCTGCGCAGCGGCAGCGCCGAGGGGCGCCGCTACGTCGAGACCCTCGCCGGCCTCAGCGATCAACCGCATTCGGCCGCCGCGCGCCGGCTGCTGGCCTTCGACGCCGACCCGCGCGCCGAGACCGAGGTGTCGCGCACGCTCTACGAGCTGCGCTGGGAGGCGGCCCGCCGCTACGGCCTGGTGGACGGGCAGGCCTGGTCCACGCAGCTCGTGATGGATCTCGCGCGCGATCAGGAGTTCCTCGACGCGGTCGTCTACCGCGCGGCGTCCGAGCTGAGGCTGCCCGGCGTGCGCGACCACTACCTGGAGCTCCTGCTGACGGGCGAGGGGCCGGCCCGCATCCGCGGCTGTGCCAACTCGATCCCGACGCAGCTCGACGAGGTCTTCGCGCGCCGGCTCTGGAGCCCCGAGACCCCCGAGGAGTGGACCGCGCTCGTCGACGAGCTCGGCGCGCGCGGCCTCGAGAGCCAGGCCATCAACGTGCTGCGCGCGGGCCGCCTGATCGATCACCTGCGCCTTCTGGCGTCCGGCCTGCTCGTGCGCGCCGGCAACGCCGAGGGCCTGCCGCTGCTCGAGCTCGACCTGCAGTCGCGGGATCCCATCGAGCGCTCCGGCGTGGCCGAGGCGCTGTCCGGGACCGGGTTGCGGCAGTACGTCGAGGATCTCGAACGGCTGCGCAAGGACGACGAGAGCGGCCGCGTGCGCATGAGCGCGCTCGTGGGCATGGCGCGTCTCGGCCACGCCCAGTCGCGCGAGGAGCTGCGCTCGCTGTTCTACGATCCGGAGCATCCCGATCACGACGAGCTCATCGACGCGCTCGTCCGCGCGCGCCGGGACTCGACGGCCGTGGCGCTGATGACCGAGCTCGTGCCCTCCGCCAAGGGACGCGCGCGCCTGCGCCTGACGACGGCGCTGCTCCTGGCCGACCGCTTCACGGCGCGCGACGCGATCCGCGAGGCGCTGCGCTCCAAGCCCGTGCGCGGCGCCGAGGGCGTCGAGATGGTGCGCGCGCTCGGTCGCTCGCCGCAGATCGAGGACCTCGAGCTCCTGGACGAGCTGTTCCCGGTCGAGGACGACCTCGAGGTCAACATCGAGCTCGGGCTGGCGCTCCTGCGCAACCGCCAGCCGGGCGCGCTGCAGTTCCTGCGCTTCGTGCTGTGGCAGGACCCCTTCCACCGCAGCGTGCTGGCCGGTGCGCTGATGGTCGAGATCGACGGCATCCAGACCCTGCACCAGGAGCTGGCGCGCCCACCGCTGGGCGCCAGCGAGCAAGACCTTCGCCGGGTGGGTTTCGCGCTGGGGGAGTGGGGGAGTTTTCGCGACGTCGAGGCGCTCACCGATCGGCGCCGCAGCACCGATCCCGCCGTTCAGGGGGCCCTGCTCGGCGTGTTGACCTCGCGCACGAGGTGAAGCACTCCTGGCGACCGAGCGGCGTGGTGACGTGGACGACCGACTTCGGTCTCCGCGACGCCTACGTCGGGACGATGAAGGGCGTCGCGCTCGGCGTGGAGCCCGGCCTGCGCCTGGTCGACCTGACCCACGACGTGCCGCCGCAGGACGTGCGCGCGGCCTCGTTCCACCTCGCCCACGCGTGGAGCTACTTCCCCGCGGGGACCGTGCACGTCGCCGTCGTCGACCCGGGCGTCGGGTCGGACCGCGCGATCCTCGTCGCGCGCGACCGCGGCCATGTGTTCGTCGCGCCGGACAACGGTCTGCTGGGTCCGGTGCTGGGGCCCGAGGCGCAGGTCGCGAGCCTCGACGTCGAGCGCTTCGCGCTGCCCGCGCGCAGCGCGACGTTCCACGGCCGCGACGTGTTCGCGCCCGCCGCGGCCCGCATCGCCGCGGGACTCGATCCGGCCGCGGCGGGGACGCCGCATCCCGGGTGGCTCGATTCCGGGCCGTTCCCGCGCGCCGTCCGCGAAGGGGACGTCGTCCGCGGCGAGATCCTGATCGCCGACCGCTTCGGGAACCTGGTCACCACGGTGCGTCCCGAGGACCTGGCGGGTGACCTGGCCGGCGACCCGACCGGTGACCCGGGAAGCGATCCCGCGGCGCTCGCAGGCCGCTGGGTGGCGGAGGCCGCCGGCAGGGAGCTGCCGCTGGGCCGAACCTACGCGGTCGTCGGGTCGGGCGAGGCCCTCGCTCTGGTAGATTCCCTCGGCTGGCTGGAGCTCGCCGTGCGCGACGGGGACGCTGCCCGCTCGCTCGGGCTGCGGCCCGGAGATCCCGTCTGCTTCCGGAGAGTCCCGTGAGTTCCCCCGCTCCCTCGGCCGCCGCGCCTCACGACCTGCGCAAGATCTGCATCCTCGGTGTCCCGATGGACCTCGGGGGCGGTCGACGCGGCGTGGACATGGGCCCCAGCGCGCTGCGCATCGCCGGCCTCGAGGAGCGCCTGCGCCGGCTCGATCGCGAGGTCGAGGACCGCGGCAACGTGCCCGTGTCGATCCCTGAGTCGCGCGAGCCGAAGAACGCCCACGCGCGCTTCCTGCCGCAGATCGAGCACTGCTGCCGCCGTCTGCGCGCGCGCGTCGAGCGCATCCTCGACGAGGGCGCCTTCCCGCTCGTGCTCGGCGGCGACCACTCGATCGCCATGGGCAGCATCGCCGCGCAGTCCTCGTGGCACCACCGTCGCGGCGAGCGCATTGGCCTGGTCTGGTTCGACGCGCACGGCGACATGAACACGCCCGAGTCGTCGCCCTCGGGCAACATCCACGGCATGCCGCTCGCGGTCTGCCTCGGCCGGGGCGCGCCCGAGCTCCTGTCGCTCGGCGACCGCCGTCCGATGGTCGACGTCGAGAAGACCGTGCTGGTCGGCGTGCGCGACATCGACGGCTGCGAGCGGCGCGAGATCCTCGACGCGGGCGTCAAGGTGTTCACGATGCGCGACGTCGACACGATGGGCATGGCGCGCGTCATGGAGGAGGCTCTCGCGATCGCCACCGCGGGGACCGCGGGCTTCCACCTGTCGTTCGACATCGACGGCGTCGACCCCTCCCACGCACCGGGGTCCGGCACACTGGTCGCGGGCGGCACGAACTGGCGCGAGTCGCACCTCGTCATGGAGTACGCCGCGGAGTCCGGCAAGCTCCTCGGTCTCGACATGGTCGAGGTCAACCCGATCCTCGACGAGCGCAACCGGACGGCCGAGAACGCGGTCGAGCTCGTGCTGTCGGCCCTCGGAAAGCGCATCCTCTGAGCCATGTTCGCGCTCTGCCGCTCGCTCTGGAAGAACCGCCGGCTGCTCCGCGACTTCGTGCGGCGCGACCTGAAGGCGCGCTACGTGGGCTCGAGCATGGGCTTCTTCTGGTCGGTGATCTTCCCGATCGTGAACCTGGCCGTGTACATGTTCGTGTTCCGGCTGATCCTGAAGATGCGCTTCTCGGACACGGCGTCGCCCGGCGACGTGGCGATCTGGATGCTGGCCGGGATCACGGTGTGGGCGGCCTTCGCGGAGACCGTCTCGCGCACGGCGAACTCGCTGGTCGAGAACACGAACCTGATCCAGAAGGTCGTGTTCCCCTCCGAG
>CAYGPA010000275.1:0-7501 GCA_964351535.1 uncultured Planctomycetaceae bacterium | reverse complement strand
AGCCGGGCTCGGCCAGCAGGCGGCGGGCCTCGGCGCGGGCCGTCTCGTGGGCCGAGCCGCCGGCGATCATGTCGGCGACCTCGTCGATGCGTGCGTCGCCTTGCAGGGTCTCGACCGAGGTGCGCGTGCGGCCGGCCTGCGTCTTCTTGGCGACGCGGACGTGGTGGTCGGCGAGGGCGGCGATGGCCGGGAGGTGCGTGACGCAGAGCACCTGGTTGTGCTCGCCGAGCTCGCGCAGGTGCTTGCCGACGGCCGGGCCGAGGCGGCCGCCGACGCCGGCGTCGATCTCGTCGAAGACCAGCGTCCGGCCCGCGTCGCCCGCGGCCAGCACGGTGCGCAGCGCGAGGGCGATGCGGGCGGCCTCGCCGCCCGAGGCCACGTGGCGCAGGGCGGAGAGGGGCTCTCCGGGGTTCGCGGCGAGGTAGAACTCGAAGCGTCCGGTCCCGAGCGGCGCGAAGTGGCGCGTCTCCGCCTCGAACGCCGCGCGGCGCGGGTCGACGTTGGGCGAGTCGCCGGCGGTCGGCGCGGCCTCCTCGCGGTGCAGCTCGAAGGTCGCCTTCGGCAGACCCAGGGCGCCGAGCACGCGCTTCACGTCCTTCGCGAGCGGCTTCGCGAGCTTCTCGCGCGCCGCGCGCAGCGCGTCCGCGCAGCGGGAGAGCTCGGCGCGCGCGGCGGCGAACTCCTGGTCGAGCTCGTCGCGGCTCTCCTCCTCGCCGGTCAGCGCGGAGACCTGCTCCTCGAACTCGTCCGCGAGCCGCGCCAGGCCGGCGGTGTCGGTCGCGTGCTTGCGCTCGAGGCGCTCGAGCTCGGCGAGCCGATCCTCGACGACGTCCAGCCGTGCGGGATCGACCTCGACGCCGTCGACGAAGCCTTGCAGCGAGCGCACGCCTTCCTCCACGCGCAGCGCGGCCTCGTTCAGGTCCTCGGCGGCGCCGCCCAGGTCGGCCAGGGTGCGGTGCCAGCGCTCGACGACGGCGTGGGCGCGGCGCAGGCGGTCCAGCAGCGCGTCGTCCGACTCCGAGAGCTCCTCCAGGACTCCGCCCAGCTCGGACTGCAGCGCGCCGGCGTTGCGCAGGAGCTCCCGCTCCTCGGCGAGCCGGCGGCGCTCGTCCGCGTCGGGAGCCACGGCCTGGATCTCGCCGAGCTGGAAGCGCAGGAGGTCGAGGCGGTCGCGCCGCTCGCCGGCGCGCGCCTCGATCGCGAAGAGCTGCTCGCCGCAGTGGCGCCAGTGCGCGCGTGACCTACGGTAAGCCTCCAGCACCTCGCCGAGTCCGCCGTACGCGTCGAGCAGCGCCACCTGCTCGGCCGGGTCGAACAGGCGCTGATGCTCGTGCTGGCCGTGGATCTCGATCAAGAGCGGCATGAGCTCGCGCAGCGTGCGCAGCGGAACGGGTCGCTGGTCGACGTGCGCGCGGCTCTTGCCCTCGGCGGACAGCCGGCGGCCGAGGATCAGCTCCGCGCCGTCCTCCTCGCCGACGTCGCGCGCGACCTCGGGCAGATTCTCCGCCAGCCACGCGCGCACGCGGCGGCCGGCGGATCCGGTCAGCTCGAAGCGGCCTTCGACCAGCGCCGCCTCCGCCCCGCGTCGCACGAGTCGCGAGCGCGCACGGCCGCCGAGCAAGAGCGTCAGCGCTCCGACGACGAGGCTCTTGCCCGCGCCGGTCTCCCCGGTGAGGACGTTCAGCCCCGTGCCCAGGGACACGGAGCACCCTTCGATCAGGGCCAGGTCGCGGACGAAGAGCTCGCTCAGCACGCCGCGAGAATCGCACGCGGCAAGCCGGGGCTCAACGGCCGGGTCTCAGCGGGTGGAGCCGTTTCGGCCCGCGGCGCGCCCTTCGGACCCGTCGGCCTCGGCCTCGAGGTCCCGGAAGTGCGCGAGGACCTCGAGACGCCACTCCAGGTCCGCCCGCGCCGGAGCGGGCAGGTTGGACGCCAGGGCGCGGCGCAGGTCGTCCTCCGCGCGGCCCCACTTGCGCTCCGCCAGCGAGCGAACGCCGCGGGTCGCGTGCAGCAGCGCGCCCTCGTTGAGGGCCTCGGGCAGGGGCCGCAGCTCGAAGAGCTCGATCCACGGACGCCCGAGGAAGAGCTGCTCGACGCGCAGCAGCGCCTCGAAGCGCGCGTACTTCGGCGCCCCGCGCAGGGTTCGGGCGGCCTCGCAGTCGCGACGCAGGAAGAGCGTCGCGAGCGGCTCGTCGAACTCCGCCTTCTCCCACAGGAGCTGGTCGTCGCTCCAGACGTCGAAGGCCATGTAGTCCTGCGGCCCGAAGCGCGTGATGTAGGGCTCCCACTCCTCGCGCAGTCCCCGCAGCTGGAAGCGCACGCGGGCAATGTTCCCGAGGTGGGCGCGCGGAGCCGCGTAGAGGTCCTCGAGGCGCAGGACGTCGACCACCGGTCCGACGACGGAGTCCGTCGAACTTTCATCCACGGGGGCGGAGTCTCGCGCCGTGCCCGCGTTCGACACCGCGGCCGCCGCCAGGAAACCGAGCGCGACGAGCGACGAGGAGAAGGTGAGCGAGGCCATCGCTCCCGCTGATCGACCGCGCAGCCGCCGGGCTGAAGTCGGCGGACGCCGGCCGCTCGCGGGAGGGATGCCGCTTCCGGGAAGCGGGATCCGCGACCTGTCGCCGGGCCCCGCGCTGGTCTAATGGGACGCGATGGGCGCCCTCTCCGACCTCTCCGCGCGCCGCAGGCAGGCGGAGATCATGGATCGACCCGATCTCGAGGTCGAGCGGCACCGCCAGGCCCTGGACGGCCTCGCGCGCCTCAACGCGTGGAGCTCGAGCGCGCGCATCGTCTGGCGTCCGCTCCGTCGGCTGGCGTGGGAGCTCGGTCGCGACGCGCTGGGCGAGCCGACGGCGCGGCCGCTGCGCGTGCTCGACGTGGCCTGCGGCTCGGGGGACGTGACCCTCGACCTGTGGCGTCGCGCGCGTCGCGCCGAGGTGAAGCTGCGCCTCTTCGGGCTGGACCAGAGCCCCGTGGCGCTCGAGCGGGCGCGCGAGCGGGCGCGCGGCATGGGCGCCGACGTCGAGTTCCTCGAGGGCGACGCGCTGGACGAGACGACCCGGACGCACGCGGGCGGAGACTGGGATGCGATCGTGTGCTCGACGTTCCTGCACCACCTCGACGAGGACGAGGCCGTCGCGCTGCTTCGCGGTCTCGGCGATCGCGCGCGCCGCATGCTCCTCGTGAACGACCTCGAGCGCTCGCGCGCGGGCTGGGCCCTCGCGGTCGCGGCGTGCCGCGCGCTGACCTCCTCCGACGTCGTGCACGTCGACGGCCCGCGCTCGGTCGAGGGCGCCTTCACGCGCGACGAGGTCCGCGCCCTGGCGGAGCGGGCCGGCCTGGTCACCACCGACAAGGGAGCGCTCGGCGGCGGACGCGTCCACACTCCCGTGACGGGCGTGGCCGAGGTCCGCGTCGAGGCGCGCTTCCCCTTCCGGTGGCTCCTGACCGTCAGGAAGCGCGCGTGAGTCGCGCGGCGAGGAAGCGCGCATGAGTCGCGCGACGAGGAGGCGCGCATGAGCCGCGAGACCTGGGACGCCCTGGTCGTCGGCGGCGGTCCGGCCGGGGCCACGGCCGCCCGCGCGCTCGCGCTGGGCGGCGCGCGCGTGCTGCTCCTGGACCGCGCGCGCTTCCCGCGGCCGAAGACCTGCGGCTCGTGCATCGCACCGGCGGCGCTCGCCGCGCTCGCGGAGGCCGGCCTCGAAACTCTGCCCGCGCTCGCCGGGGCCGTCCCGCTGCGCTCGACGCGCCTGCGATCGCCGGGGCACACCGCCACGCTGCCGCTCTCGGGCGGCGTGGTGCTCTCGCGCGAGCGCCTCGACGCCGCGCTGCTCGACGAGGCGCGCGCGGCGGGCGCCCGGGTGCGCGAGGGCGTGCACGCCGTGGATCCGCTGCGCACGGCGCACTCGGGGACGGTCGAGGTGCGGGACGGCGAGCGGCGCGAGACGCTGAGCGCGCGGATCGTGATCCTCGCCACGGGCCTCGCGGGGGCGCGCACCGGAGCTCGACCGGCGCCGAACGCACGCCTCGGCGCGGGCTTCGTCGGACGCTTCCCGGCGGCGGATCTCGAGCCCGGCGTCGTCGACATGGTCGTCGGCCCGGGTGGATACGTCGGCCGCGTGCTGCTCGAGGACGGACGCGTGGACGCGGCCTGCGCCCTGGATCCGGACGCCGTGGCGCGCGGCGGAGGCCTCGGGCCCGCGGTCGCGGAGCTCCTGCGCGCGACGGGTCGCCCGGGAGCGCGCGAGCTCGCGGCCGCACCGTGGCGCGGAACGCCGCTGCTGTCGCGACGCGTGGACCCCGCACCCCGGGGCGCGCTCCTCGTCGGCGACGCCGCGGGCTACGTGGAGCCGTTCACCGGCGAGGGCATCGCCTGGGCCCTGGCCGGCGGCGCGGCGGTCGCGCGCACCGTCACCGCGGCCGGCGACTTCGGCTGGAGCCCCGAACTCGCTCGCGCGTGGCGCCGCGAGTATCGCCGCACCGTGGCGGCGCGCTTCGGGCACGCGCGCGCGCTGGCCTGGCTGCTGCGGCGACCGCGCCTGACGGCGGCGAGCGTCGCGCTGGCCGCATTCCTGCCCGGCGCGGGAGCCGCGTGGGCGCGACGCGTCCAGCGCACGGCGAACCCGCGACACGGGCGCGCGCGGCCTCGGGCTCTCGTTCGCGAGCAGGCGCGACTGCGCCGGGAGCCGAGCGCATGAGCCTCCACCTCCTGGGCCTCGGCAGCGCGTTTCCGGAGCACGCGATCGACCAGGCGCGCGCGGCGGAGATCGTGCAGGAGTGGCTGCCGCTCGACCCGGCGCAGGTGCGGCGCCTGCGCGCGCTCTACCGGCGCTCGGGCGTCGAGCGGCGCCACAGCGTGCTGCTGGAGAGCCGCGACGGCGCGCAGAGCTTCTTCGCCCCCGCGGCGGAGGTCGGCGCGCGCGGACCCGGCACGCGGGCCCGGATGGAGGTGTACGAGCGCGAGGCGGGACCGCTGGCGGCCCGCGCGGCGCGCAAAGCGCTGTCGGAGGCGGACCTGGGCGGACCGGAGATCACGCACCTCGTCACGGTCTCCTGCACGGGCTTCTACGCGCCGGGCGTCGACTCGGCGCTGATCCGCGCCCTCGAGCTGCCGCCGAACGTCGCGCGCGCGCACGTCGGCTTCATGGGCTGCCACGGGGCGTTCAACGGCCTGCGCGTCGCGGACGCCTTCGCGGCCACGGATCCCGCCGCGCGCGTCCTGGTCTGCGCCGTCGAGCTGCCGACCCTGCACTTCTACTACGGCTGGGACGGGGGCAAGGTCGTCGCCAACGCGCTCTTCGCCGACGGCGCGGCCGCGGCCGTCGGACGCGCCCCGCGCGCCGGTGACGACGGCCCGACCGCCGTCGCGTTCGGCTCGCAGCTCTTTCCCGACAGCGCCGACGACATGACGTGGACGGTGGGCGACCACGGCTTCGAGATGAGCCTGTCGGCCCGCGTTCCCGAGCACATCGGCGCGCATCTGCGGCCGTGGCTGGAAGGCTGGCTGCGCGACCGGGACTGCGGCCTCGCGGACGTCGCCACGTGGGCGATCCACCCGGGCGGACCGCGCATCCTGGATGCGGCGGAGGAGACGCTCGAGCTGCCCGCCGGAGCCACGGCCGTGTCGCGCGACGTGCTCGCGAACTGCGGTAACATGTCCTCGCCCACCGTGCTGGTCATCCTCGAGCGCCTGCGTCGAGCGGGAATGAAGACGCCGTGCGTCGCGCTCGGATTCGGACCCGGATTGATCGCGGAGGCCATGCTCCTGCGCTGAATTTCGTAGGCGACTCGCCGCTTCCGCGCGACTCGAGTTCGGGAAGCGATTGCGAGTTGTCCGAGCGCGGTGCACGATGGTCGACGCCTCGGCTGCGAGGAAGTGCGCACGAGCGACGTCCTCGAACCTCCACATGAACGTCCGCGACTACAAGGTCGGCGAGTGGGTGATCTTCACGAAGATGAAGGTCAGCGAGAGCCCCGGTCCGCGCGCGCGCGACATCGACCCGTCCCCGCGCGGTGACCTCTACCGCTACAGCGTGGACAAGTTCTGGGTCGTCGAGGAGCGCCGCGAGGACGGCATGCTCGTCCTGCGGACGCGCCGCGGCAAGCGCCACGTCGTCGACCCCACCGCGCCGAATCTCCGGCCGGTGCGCTGGTGGGAGCGGATTCGCTACCGCGATCGCTTCCCGAACCTGGACGAGTCGTCCGAGGTCGGCTCGGCCGGCTGACGCGGCTCGAGGCTCGCGTCAGGAGTACGCGTGGAGCACGTCCTCGATGCGCTCCTGGACCGCCTCGCAGAGCTTCTCGATCCGCGAGGGCCGCGTGTCCAGCGCCTCGAAGAGGTGCGGCCAGTCGCGCCAGTCGACCTCGGCCGAGTCCGTCGCGTAGCCGATGCGTCGCGCCACGAGATTGGCGAGGCACACGGCGTAGGCGATCCGCGAGTCCTCGTTCGGAGGCGTGCGCGCGGGGTCGTGGTGGTGCGTGATGCCGAGCACGAAGATCTTCGGGAGCTTCCAGTGCTGGGCCACGAGCCCGCCCACCTCGCAATGGTCGACGCCGAGCATCTCCGCCTCGGCCTGGATGCTGGAACACTGCCCCTCGCGGCGCGCGCGCTCGAGGTTGCGAACCATTTCCTCGTCCAGGAACTGCCCGAGGACCTGCTTGCCGATGTCGTGCAGCAGTGCCGCGGGGAAGGCCTCGTTCGGAATGGGCGTGCCGCAGTACCGCCGCGCCACGTCCGCCGCCAGCGCCGAGCACACGGAGTGGCGCCAGAGGTCCCCCGAGTCGATCTCGTAGGCCCCGACGGACTTGTTCATCTGCTTGCGGACGCCCGCCCCCATCGCGAGACCGAGCGCCATCCCCGGACCGATGCGCATGACCGCCTCGTCGATCCCCGTGATCTCGCGCTGCGCGCCGCTCATGGCGGAGTTCGAGAAGCGCAGGACCTGACCCGCGAGCACCCCGTCCAGCTCGACGACGTGCACGACCTGGTCGAGGTCCCAGTCGGGCTGACCGATCACCGCCGCGAGACGGGTCGCCGTCGCCGGAAGCGGCTCGAGGTCGTACGCCGCGCGGGCGATGTCGGCATGGGCGAGCATGGTGGACCTCGGGGTCATCGTCCGCCCTCGTCCGCGACTTGAGCGTTCGTTTCAGAGGAGCAACAGCTCGGGACGAGGGGCCCACGGCTGCGCGGGCGGACCGCCCCCGGGACCCCGGGCCGCCGACGTGGACCTCGGTCGGTGGCGCGCTCAAGGGCCGGCGGCGGAGGAACGATAGGTCGGCGTGGGGTCGGGCCCGCCTCGGTCCCACCGAGCCGGTCCGGTCCCTCCTCCCATCCCATGCGCGACGCGATCCTCCTCGGCACCGGACGCAGCGGGACCAGCATGCTGGCGGGCACCCTCGCCCGCGCCGGCTGGTTCTCCGGCTCCCGGCCCTATCCGCCCCGCCCCAGCAACCCGAAGGGGTTCTTCGAGTCGCCCGACGTCAACGGCGTCAACGAGGC
>CAYGPA010000274.1:2885-7505 GCA_964351535.1 uncultured Planctomycetaceae bacterium | reverse complement strand
CGGGCATACTCCGAGCGATGGCCACGCTTCCGGACGAACGCGTCGCGGGCGGCCGCGACTCCGAGGACGAGCCGGGAACGAGCGTCGACCTGAGCCGCTCGGCCGCCCCGCTCCTCGGGTGGCCGCTGCGGCTGCGCTGGCACGGCTATCCACCCTGGGTCACGCTGATGATCCTCGGGTTCGGCCTATGGGCCGCGGTCGTGCCGATCGAGGCGCTCGGCTGGACGATGCCGCCGATCGTTCGTCTCGCGACCTCGCTGGTCACGGGCCTCCTGATCCTCTCCTCGGCCTGCGATGCCCTCGTCACCGCCACCGAGCGCACCGCCGCGCGGCTGGGATGGGACCACTACGTCGCCGGCACGCTGGCCGAGATCCTGTCCACGCTGCCGGAGCTCATCGTGATCGGCTTCGTGATCCCCGTCAGCCCGCTGGCCGCGATGGTGATCGCACTGGTGACGATCTACAACAACGCGTTCGTCTTCAGCGTGTACTCGTACTTCCTGCCGAAGAACCAGCGCGGCCACTTCATCATGCCGCCCGCGATCACGGAGGCGGGCACGCAGATCCTGATCGCGGGGGCCGCGTTCGGCTCGGTCATCGGTCTGGTGATGCTCGTGCTGTCCGGGGGCGAGTTCGGCAAGCAGTCGTTCGCGGCCGTCGACCTCGCCGTGCTGGCGCTGATCATGCTGTGCGTGTTCGCCGCCTACATCCACACGCTGCTGAAGCGCTACGCCTCGGACGAGGAGGCCGTTCAGAAGGCGCTGCACCTCGACGACCCGGAGATGGAGCGCCGCCGGTCGCACGTCTACGACGAGGTCAAGCGAACGACGGTCGCGAACATCGTCTGGCTCTTCGTCGTGGGCGTCCTCGCGGCCTTCGTCGGCAGCGAGCGCGTGTCCACGTTCGCCCACACCGCCATCCAGGACCTGAAGATCGGTCCGATCCCGACCGCGATCCTGCTGGCCGCGTTCGCCGGCATGAGCGAGTACGTGATCCTGTGGCGCGCGCACCGCAAGCGTCAGTACAGCATCGCGCTGGCCAACGCCTTCGGCGGCATCACGCAGGTGATGTTCCTGGTGCTGCCCTTCACGCTGCTGGCGATCGCCGTGCACCAGGGGCTGCTCGGCGCCGAGCATCCGGAGCTGCCGCTGCAGTTCAGCTTCTCGACGGTCCTGCTGTTCCTGCTGCTGTTCCCGATCTTCTTCGTGCTGACGGAGCTGATCGAAGAGGACCACACGCTCGGGGCGCTGGACACGACGATCATGGCCTCGATCTTCCTGCTGATCATCCTGATCCTCGTCGCCTACGGCTGAACGCACCGCGGCCGGGCCCGGACGAGTCGGCTCAGCGGCCGGCGCTGCCGAACCACCGGTAGTACGCGTTGTCGCCGTCCGCGTCCGCCACGCGGCGCAGGTCGCGCGCCCACTCGTCCCGGAGACCGGCCATGGCGTTCAGCGAGGCGCTGTAGAACGTCAGCAGGATCTCGCGTTGCGCGGCCACCTCCGCGACGAGCGCGGCGTCCGCGTTGCGCAGCGGCGCGTCCGTGCGCAGCTCGAGCAGGCGGGGCAGCACGCGCAGCAGCTCGCCCGAACGCACCCAGTCCGCGTGCTCGATGCGCGGCCGATCGTCGGTCACCGGCGGCCCGTCGCCGGCGTAGGCCGCGAGCCCGGCCCGATCCGTGATCCACGTGCCGAGCAGCGCCGCGGGCGAGGCGACGCCGACCGCGCGCAGCGCCGCGGCGAGCTCGGCGTCGGAGAAGCGCGCGGCGATCCGCCCCGCGTCGAGCGCGAGCGGCTCCAGCGAGCCGATCAGCAGCATCTCGTGCAGCTCGGTCGTCCACAGCGAGGCGTGCGGAAACACGTCGAGGAAGCTCCGCACCAGCGAGCGGCTGTCCTCGTCGTTCTGCGTCGCGATCGGCAGCCACTGCGCGAACAGGCCGCCGGGTCGCAGGCGGGTCCGGGCCAGCGCGTAGAAGTCGCTCGAGTAGAGGTTCACCACGCCCGCCGCGGAAGGCGGCGGCGGCTCGAGCGTGATCACGTCGTACGTGTCGTCGCTGCCGGCGAGCTCGCGCCGACCGTCGCGCAGGCGAATGTCGAGCCGCGGATCGCCCGGCGCGTCGAAGTTGCCCTCGAAGGTCTCCGCAGCGCGCACGACCTCGGGCAGGAGCTCGGCGACGACCCGGCGCTCGAGGCCGGGGAAGCACAGCGTCGCGCCCGCGGTGATCCCGGTGCCGAGGCCGATGACGAGCACCGACTCGGGCTCGCCCGGGTGCACGATCAAGGGCAGCAGCGCCTGCAGTCGCATGTAGCGCAGGGACGGCATCGCGTCGCCGGTGTTCGAGACGCCCTGGATGTAGAGCCGGCGGAAGCGGTGGCTCGGGCTCGCCTGCTCGAGCACCGCGACGGTTCCTCCGCGGCCCTCGGCGTAGAACACGAGCTCGCCCCCGCGCAGCTCGGCCAGCCGCCGCGCGGCTCCGTCCGGCGGCGTCCACGCGGCGGTGCCCACCGCGGCCGCCGCGACGGCGAGCGTCGCCCAGCGCCCCGCGCTGCGCCCCCGGCGCGAGCGCAGAGTCGCGACGACTCCGAGCGCGGCGGCCGCGACCGCCAGGGCGCCGAGCGTTCGCACGAGACCGAGGCGCGGCACGAGCACGAAGCCGGTCAGGACGGTGCCGACGATCCCGCCGAGCGTGTTCAACGCGACCACGCGGCCCACGTCGCGCCCCACGTGGCCGGCGTCGACGACGAGCCTCAGCGCCGCGGGGAAGGCCGCGCCGAGGAGCAGGGTCGGAACGAACACGATGCACAGGGCCGCGACGGCGAAGCGCGCGCACATCCCGACCAGCCGGCTCGCGAACAGCGCGAGCGCGGCGTCCTCGGCCCCGGCCTGCAGCACGGGAAGCCAGGGCCCGAGCAGCGCCATCTCGAGCAGCGCGATCAGGCCGGCCGCCGCGATCAACAGTCCGAAGGCGGTCCACGGATCGCGCACGCGATCGGCCCAGCGCGCGTACAGCGCGGAGCCGAGCGCGAGGCCGGAGAGGTACGTGGCGAGCATCACCGAGAACGCGAAGCTGCGCGTGCTCAGGTACGGCAGGATCGACTGCGACCAGACGACCTCGTAGCCGAGCGCCAGCCCGCCGGCGACGGAGTAGAGCAGGATCGCGAGCGCGGCCGCCCCCGCGGGCGGCGCGGAGCCCGGAGTCGGCTCGTGCGCGCTCGCACCGGAGCTCGCACCGGAGCTCGCACCGAGGCGCGGACCGCGCCGGTCGAGCCACAGGCCTGCCGCCGCGGCGCAGAGGCCCACCGCCGCCGCGGCCAGGGCCGTCCCGCGGATCCCGAGCGCCGGCACGAGGACGAACGACGTGAGCAGCGCCCCGACGATGGCGCCGAGGGTGTTGGCGGCGTACATGCCGCCCCCACCCGCGCCGATCCGCCCCCGCGCGAGTCCGAGCGAGCGAACGATCGCGGGCAGCGTCCCGCCCATCAGGAACGGCGCGACGCCGACCGCCGGGAACAGCAACGACCAGGCCAGGAGCTCGCTCTTCGCCTCCAGCCGCGCGAACGGTCCCGCCGCGTGCGCCAGCGCGATCGTCGTCGCGACGCCGGTCAGCGCGACGCCGAACTCCAGCGCGGCGTAGAGACGGAAGGGTCGCGCGGTCCGATCCGCCCGGCGACCCAGGACCAGGCCGCCCAGCGCGAGTCCCCCGAAGAACGCACTGACGCCGGTGGTCACCGCGTGGACGTCGACGCCGACGATCAGCGTGAGCTGCTTGATCCAGAGGACCTGGAAGACGAGCGCTGCGGCCCCCGAGGCCACCAGCAGCAGCGCGGGCACGGCCACGGGAACCGACCGCCTCGCCGGCAGCTCTCCGGGTCGCCGTCCCTGCACGCCTGGCCTACTCGTCATGTCTCTCGGGTCACCGAGCGCCAGCGACCGGAGTGCCGCGTCGTGGCCGAGCGCCGATGGACTGCGGCGCCCGGCCCTCGATCCGGGCCGGACGCCGGCAACCGGCGAGCCTACTTGTTGGTGGACTCTTGCAGCGTCGCCAGAACCTGGTCCAGCGAGAAGCTGCCGGGCTTCTGCCGCGGCGGGTATTCGCGGTAGGTCGCGAGGTGCGCGCCGACGAAGGCCTGCGCCGGCACGAGCACGAAGGCGTGGTCGATGCGCCAGTGGGCATAGTCCCCGGCCTCGTGGTCGGCCCGCTCGAACGGGTCGGTGCGCAGGCAGAAGAGCTTCGGGAAGCGCAGGGTCACGAGCGGCTCCTGCCACACTTCGAGCCCGTGCCCGCGCTGCTCCTGGAACACGATCTTCCAGCGGTCGTAGCGCAGGTTGCAGAGGCTGCCGTCGTCGGTCCAGTAGAAGAACTCCTTGCGCGGGCTCTCCTCCACCTCGCCCTTGAAGTAGGGCAGCAGGTTGTACCCGTCGAGGTGCACCTTGAACTGGCGCCCGTTGGCCTCGTGACCCCGGAGGAGCTTCTCCTTGACGTCGGGCTCGCCGGCGGCGGCCAGCAGGGTCGGGATCATGTCCTCGTGCGAGAAGATGTCGTTGTAGACCGAGCCGGGCTCGAGGACGCCGGGCCAGCGGATCACGGTGGGCACGCGATAGCCGCCCTCCCAGTTCTAG
>CAYGPA010000274.1:0-2875 GCA_964351535.1 uncultured Planctomycetaceae bacterium | reverse complement strand
GTTCGAGTTCTTCTCGTTGCGGAACGGCGTACTGCCCCCGTCCGGCCAGGAGAAGCACTCCGCGCCGTTGTCCGTCGAGTACATGACGATGGTGTTCTCCGCGAGGCCCAGCTCGTCGAGCTTGTCGAGGATCTCTCCGACCATCCCGTCGTGCTCGACCATGCCGTCCGGATAGACGCCGAGACCGGTCACGCCCTCGGACTCCTCCTTGAGGTGCGTGTAGATGTGCATGCGGGTGGAGTTCCACCACAGGAAGAACGGCTTGTCGGCCGCCTTGGCGCGATCCAGGAAGTCGAGCGCACCGGCCGTGACCTCCTCGTCGATCGTCTCCATGCGCTTCTTCGTGAGCGGACCGGTGTCCTCGATCTGGCCGTCCGACGTGGACTTGATCACGCCGCGCGGGCCGTACTTCTTGCGGAACTCGGGGTCCTTCGGATAGTCCGGGTGCTCCGGCTCCTGCTCGGCGTTCAGGTGGTACAGGTTGCCGAGGAACTCGTCGAACCCGTGGTTGGTGGGCAGCATCTCGTCGAGATCGCCCAGGTGGTTCTTGCCGTACTGGGCGGTCATGTAGCCGTGGTTCTTCAGCAGGTCGGCGAGCGTCGGGTCCTTGACCGACAGGCCCTCCTTGGCGCCCGGCAGGCCGACCTTCAGCAGGCCCGTGCGGAACGGGCTCTGACCCGTGATGAACGCGGCGCGACCCGCGGTGCAGCTCTGCTGTCCGTACCAGTCGGTGAACAGCGCGCCTTCCTTCGCGATGCGGTCGATGTTGGGCGTCTTGTAGCCCATCATGCCGCGGTTGTAGCAGCTCGGATTGTTCCAGCCGATGTCGTCACCCCAGATGACGACGATGTTGGGCTTCGACGCAGCCTGGTCGGAGCCCGTGGCGTTCGTTCCTGCGAGCGACGGAGTCGGGAAGGCCGCGAGCAAGAGCGCGCCGGCCACGGCCGGCAGTCCGGCCCGGAAGGGATGTCGGATCATTCGGGGAAGCTCCTCAAAGAGTGGAAGTCGGCATCGGGTCTCCAGTCGGTCCCTCGCGAGGAGCGCCGCGCCCGGTGCAGATGGGCGGGACCTCGGCGCCGAGCGGTCGCGTCGCGGAGGATCCAGGGGGCCGGGTGCAGGCGGCTCGGGCCTGCCCGGTTCGAGGCCTCGGGGACTGGAGGTACTAGGGAGAGGGCCCGGGATCATACCGCCGCCGGCCCGCGGAGCACCATCCAGGCGGGAGCGCTCGAGGCCCGCCCGCGCCTCGGTTCCCATCGACGCGACGGACCGCGTCGTCGAAGTTCCGCGCGTCGAGACGCCTCCAGCGCCCGGCGGTTCTGGCCCGAACGATTCACGAGCACGCAGCCGAAACGACACGACCGGCGGCCTTAGGGTCGGACTCAGCCCCCGGCGGCCCCGGCCTCGCCGGGCTCCTCGCCCTCCGGCGGCACGGAATCCGCTGCGTCCCGGGGTGCTTCGCGCTCGGCGCGCAGGCGCGCGCGTTCCGCGCAGGATCGAGGAGAGGCTGCGCTGACTGCGCGGTGCGTGGAGGACCTCCTCGAGGCGCCTGCGCACGCTCTCCACGGTCGACTCGAGCGTCTCTCCCCGTTCCGTGTCGACGGCATGCCGCGCCCGCAGCACCGCGGTCATGCGACCCGGCTCGGCGCGCAGCTGGACGATCTCGCGGTTCCAGACGACCACGGGCGCCGGCTCGCCGCTCACCACGCCGAAGGCGTCCGGACTCGCGCTCGCGAGGGGTACCGGCGGCCCGGCCTCCTGCGCGGGCTGCTGCGCTTGCGCCCGGGCGGAGCCGACGAGGAGCGCGACGATCAGGCCCCATGCGACAACGACGGGACGGACGATGGGCTCACCCTGCGATCGGACCGCGGCACGAGTATGCGAGACCGGGGTCCACGGAACGAACGGAGTTCCGGCAGCACGCCTGCTGCCGGCCGTCCGGCGAGAACCGTCGACGGATCGCCACGGCGCGCGTCGAGGGCGGAGACTGGGCGTGGCGGGGCCTCCGGGGAGGCTGTATACCGTCTCCTCACCCGAGCCCAGGAGGTTTCCGATGACCGTGACCCGAAGAACCGTGGCGATCCTCGCTTCTCTCGTTCCCCTCTTATCCGCCGCCTGCGCGATGGTCCCGACCCAGGACATCGAGTTCCAGGCCGAGGCCGACCCGAAGGCTCGCTTCGCGGGCTACGAGGACTACACCTGGCTCGCCGAGGCGGCCATGCTCCACGACCCGGAGGGTCACTGGGAGCCTCCCACGTTCGACGTCGACGCCGAGGTCAAGTTCCTGATCGACCGCGAGCTGCGCGGGCGCGGAATGACGGAGAACACGAGCGCCCCCGACGCGTACATCGCGTTCGCCGTGGGCGTCGACATGATGGCCCTGGAGCTCGAGACGCACCCCGAGAGCCAGATCGACGTGATCCGCGAAGTGCCGCGCGGCGGACTGCTCGTCGCGTTCGTGGACGCCGAGACCGGCTTCGTCGTCTGGGCCGGCGTGGCCACCGGAGAGATCCAGGAGGATCCGGACGAGGAGACCGTCAAGGCGCGACTCGACTACGCCGTCACGAAGCTCCTGAAGCGGATGCCGAAGTAGAACGCGCGGGGGCCCCGGGTCCCGCGCGGCCGGGGCCCCCGCAGGCTCGCCTGCTAGAGTGGCACTCACCATGCCCGGCCAAGATCCGCTGCGCGCCGGTCCGGCGGCGCTCGTGCTCGTTCTGCTGCTCGCCCCCGGCTGCGTCGGGACCGTGCGGAACCTCGAGGTGGTACGCGTCCGCAGCGAAGCCCTCGAGCCGGCGCGGGACTCGGAGCTCGGACGGCTCTTCACGTTCCCCGAGGACCCGGACCGCTCCCACTTCGCACCGCTCGATCGCGGCGACGA
>CAYGPA010000273.1:0-7576 GCA_964351535.1 uncultured Planctomycetaceae bacterium | reverse complement strand
TCGTTGAGCGCCGGTTCGTTGAGCGCCGGTTCGCCGAGCGCCGGATCGCCGAGGCCCGGGCGGCCGGGGGCCGCCGGGAGGCCGGCGTCGAGACTCGCTCTCAACTGCGGTCGGGGGAGCTGGGACAACCGGGGCGCGCGTGGGCCTTGGTCTTTCAAGTGGGTTGAGGCGATCGTGGGCTCTCGCGCACCCCGGCCATGCATGGGGTACCCTTGCTCGGCGCGCGAGTTGCGCGCGCGGCCGGCGAGAAATCACGCGCCGACCGCGGCACGCGCCGCGCACAAGCTCCTTCGAGGAAGGAACTTCGACGCGGCGTCCGCACTTTGGACGGGTAGTCGGAACCCCGCGCCCGTGCTAGCCTTCTGAGTAGTAGCCCCGGGTCGGCCAGCCCGGGAACGAGTCGTCCCCGAGCCCCTGGAAGCTGGCATGAGATCCGGAAGAATCCGTCGTCTGGTAGGTATCACCGTCGTTCTCACGGGCGCTGCGTCGCTGGGCGCCGCAGCGCTGGTCGGAACGCAGACCCAGGTCCCGACGACCCTGCAGGACTTCTTCCTGCCGGGAACGCAACCGCTGACGATCACGGACCCGCTGTTTTCGGCGCAAAACTGCGCCTCTTGCCACGAAGGCATGACGGTTCCGGACGCGCCGGGCAATCTCTGGAAGTCGAGCATGATGGCGCAGGCCGCACGCGACCCGATCTTCCACGCGGGGCTCGCGATCGCCAACCAGGACGCCGACTTCTCCGGTGAGCTGTGCATCCGCTGCCACTCGCCCGGCGGCTGGCAGAACGGACGCAGCACGCCGACCGACGGCTCGGCGCTGTTCGGGGAGGACTTCGAGGGCATCACGTGCCTGGTCTGCCACCGCAGCGTCGATCCGATCGCCGACCCGGAGAACCCGTTCGAGGACACGGCGATCCTGGCGGACCTCGTGGCCCTCGGCGGCATGGTCCCGACCGCGCCGCACAGCGGCACGATCATCCTCGACCCCAACGACAACCGCCGCGGCCCCTTCGACCTCGATGCCGACTGGCCCGGCGGCTTCTTCTTCCACCAGTGGCGCGAGTCGCCCTGGCACCGCGAGTCGTTGCTCTGCGCGACGTGCCACGACGTCAGCAACCCCGCGTACACGCGCGTGGGCGGCGGCACACCCGCCGCCACCGACACGTACGTGCTGAACACGAACAACACCGCGCACCCGGATCAGGACAAGTACAACATGTTCCCGGTCGAGCGCACCTACAGCGAGTGGTCGCAGAGTGCGTTCGCGGCGGGTCCGGTCGAGATGGGCGGACGCTTCGGCGGCAACAAGACCGCCGTCAGCTCCTGCCAGGACTGCCACGTGCCCGACACGACGGCCGAGGCCTGCGTGATCTTCGGCGCGCCGACACGCGACGACATGCCCCAGCACTACTTCCTGGGCGTGAACAACTGGGTGCAGCAGGCGATCCTCGACCTCGACGCCGCCGTCGGCACGGCGGCCAATCCGATCTACGGGTCCGGCGAGGAGTCCAACCTCACGCAGATGGAGGTCGACGCCGCCATCGCGCGCAACGAGGACTTCCTGACCAAGGCCGCCGACGTCGTGCTCACGGCCGAGGACGACACGCTGACCGTGCGCGTGGTCAACCAGGGCGGACACAAGCTGCCGACCGGCTACCACGAGGGCCGGCGCGTGTGGGTCAACGTGCGCTTCCTGGACTCCACCGACACGCTGCTGGACGAGCGCGGCGCCTACAACGCGCTGACCGCGGACCTCACGACGGGCGACACCAAGGTCTACGAGGCCAAGTACGGCATCGACGCCGCCGTCGCGGCCGCCACCAACCTGCCGATGGGCGTGTCGAACCACTTCGTGCTCAACAACGAGATCCTGTTCGACAACCGCATCCCGCCGCGCGGCTTCACCAACGCCGGGTTCGAGTCGGTCCAGGCCAAGCCGGTCGGCGTCTCCTACGCCGACGGCCAGCACTGGGACGACACGCTCTACGGCAGCATTCCGTGCAGCGCCGTGAAGGCCGAGGTGCGGCTCTACTACCAGGTGACCACGAAGGAGTACGCCGAGTTCCTGCGCGACACCAACGTGACCAACACCGCCGGGCAGGTCGCCTACGACCTGTGGGTCGCGAACGGCATGAGCCCGCCGGTCGAGATGAACTTCGAGACCATCGACCTCGACTGCAACGACAACGGCGTGCTGGACTACTGCGACATCCAGATGGGCACCAGCCCGGACATCGGGGGCAACGGCATCCCCGACGAGTGCGACCCGGGCCACACCGGCCCGCCGACCGCCTCCGGACGCCCGCGCGCGTTCACGGTGCGTCCGAACTTCGGCTCGTCGCCCCTCGTGGTCGGCGGCCAGGGCTTCACGCCCGGCGGCGAAGTGCTCCTGCTCGACGTCAGCAGCCTCGAAGGCCGCCGCATCCGCGGCTGCGCGGGCCTGCGCGCCGCGCGCGAGAACGGCCTGGTGGTGTGGTCGACGCTCGCCGACGAGAACGGCGAGATCCAGCTCGACGTCTCCCCGGCCCGCCTGGGTGACGTGACGCTGCTGCAGCTCGCCGACGTCGACGCCTGCGAGCTCAGCAACGCGCTCGACTGGCGCTAGCCCAGACCAGGTCTTCCAAGGACCGCAACGCGGGCCGGGTCGGCGGGAACGCCGATCCGGCCCGCTCGCGTCGTGTGCTCCGTGGCACTTCCACGGCGGGGTTCTCGGGCGATTCTCGCCACGCTGCGGTCCGCGCGGACACCTGGCCTGCAGCGCCCGGACCAACCCCTTGTCGCAGAGGACCCTCCATGCATGCTCCCTCGCGCTTCGCGCGCGTGTGCGTCGGGCTCGTCGCACTCGTTCTCCCCGCCGCCGCCACCACGTTCGTCGTCGACGACGACGGGGGCCCCGGCGTCGACTTCACGGACCTTCCCGCAGCGGTGAGCGCCGCCCAGCCGGGAGACGTCTTGCTCGTCGCGCCGGGCACGTACTCCTCGTTCGCCATCAACAAGGGAATCTCGATCCTGGGCGCGGGGTCCGCCTCGACGAGAATCTCCCAGGGCACCGTGACGATCCAGGCTCTGCCCGCGGACGAGGTCGCCGTGTTCTCCGGTTTCGGGAGCGGCGTCACTTGCTGCACGCCGTTCCACTTGCGCGTCTGGCTGAACGCGGGAACCGTCGTGCTCGAGGATCTCTCCCTGAGCACGGACGCCGAGATCTCCCCGAGTGGCGCGGTCGTCTCGGTGATCCAGAGCGCGGACGTGCGAATCCACCGGTGCACCTTCTACGCCTCCATCCTCGCCAAGGACGAAGGCTACCCCGGACTGACCGCGCTCTTCGTCGACACCTCGCGCGTCGAGGTCGTGCAGAGCAGTATCCTCGGAGGAGTCGGCGACGGCGCCTGCTGCTTCTTCGACGGCGGCGACGGAGGCGAGGGCATCTACGCGCGGGGAGCGAGCCGCGTGCACGTCGCACGGTCGAACGTGCACGGCGGCGGCGGCGGAGGGGTCTCGGAATTCCTGGGTACGGCCGGCGACGGCGGACCCGCGATCTTCGTCGAGGCGCCGGCCGAGGTCGTCGTGGCGGGAATCGCCACCGACACGGTCCGGGGCGGCGACCGAGGCATCGACTACGGGAGCCCCCCGTTCGACGACGGAGCCGCGGGGCCCGGGGTCCTCGTCACGGGCGGGCGCCTGCGCTACTCCGGCGTGTCGCTCGCCGGCGGCTCCGGCGGTGCGCCCCCGCTGGTCGTGACGGGCGGAACGGCGACCACCCCCGCGGTTCCGGACCCGACGCTCGCGGTGTCCGGACAGGCGAGCATGGGCGGTGTCGTGACGCTCACGCTGTCCGGCACGCCGGGTGCGTTCGCGACGCTCGCCGTGGGCCGCGAATCCGACGTTCTGGAGACGCCCCACGAGCTGATCGAGCTCCTGCTCGAGCGCAGCGGCGGCCTCGGCGTCGGACCGCTCGACGCGACGGGCATGGCCGCGCGGTCCTACGCCGTCAACGCGCTGTCCCCGGTCGTCGCGTGGATCCAGGGCGAACTCTTCGCGCCCGGTGGACGTTTGCGGCGCACGAACTCCATCCCGCTCGTCGTTCGCTGACGCCCTCCCGAAGGGCGGGCGCACCGCGGGGCCCGAACTCGACGAAGGCGTCGGTGCTCGGGCCCCGTTTCGGCTACTGCCGGAAGTAGCCCGTGATGCAGGCTGCGCCCGACGCGGGGATCGACTGCACGCCCGGCTGCGCGACGTCCGTGTCGAAGCGCGTGGCCGTCTCCAGGTCGACGACGTCGATCACGCCGGGGCCCTCGGTGCTGACGGGGACGGTCAGGAAGAGGTAGGACGGCTGGCTCGCGGGGATCCGCGCGCCGAGCGGGGCGCGCACGAGGCCCTTGCCGTTCAGGACGGCGGGGTTGCCGGCGCTGAAGGGCGTGTGCACGTTCGGCAGCGCCCCCAGGTTGTAGAGGTCGTCGAAGGCCAGGTCGACGGGCACGCCCGTCAGCTGGGTGGCGTCGAGCGCGACGTCGACCGCGTAGGTCATGCTGCGGAACTGCGGGGTCTGTCCGGGCTGCAGCGGGATCTGTCCCTGCGTCGCCGTGTCGAGCACGAGCCGCGACAACGCGCCGCTTCCGGCGACGCCCTCGTGCGCGATCCACACGGCCGAGCGCAGCTCGCGCGGGTCCGGCTGGATCGCCTTGGGGCTCTGGAACGTGATGGGCACGACGCCGAGGACGTCGTCGAAGCCCCAGCCGTTCACGCCGCCCGGTCCGGACTCGAAGACCGCCACCTCACCGTTGCGGTTCAGCACGTACGCGAAGTAGACGCCGCGGTTGAAGCCGAGACCGAGCTGCCGCGGCGTGATCGCGACCTCGAAGGGCTGCGTCAGCGCGCCCGCGACGGTCTTGCGGACGCTCAACGAGAAGGCGGAGATCACGCTGAGCGTGCCGTCCAGCTCGTTGCAGACGAGGATGTCCTCGTTGCCCGGCTCCCAGGCGATGCCGCGCGGCCCGGCGCCGACCGACACCGTCGTCACGACCTCGTGGAACGTGGCGGAGGTCGGGTCGACGTCCACGAAGGAGACGGTCCCGACCGTGGCGTTGGTAACCGCGAGGAAGTCGAGCTCGGGCGACATCGCGAGCGAGGTCGGATCCGGCAGCTCGATCCGGTCGAGGACCAGCATGCGGTTCGAGTTCACGACGACGACTTCACGCCGCACGCGGTCGACGACGTACAGGAAGTGGCCGACCTGCTGGCGCATGCCGTACTCCGCGCACAGCGAGAGCAGCGGCTGCGGCGCGCTGGGCCCGATGAAGAAGCCGTTCTGCACCGGCGACAGGAGCCCCGAGGGCGGCAGGCCGACCCCGGGGTTGCCGAAGGGGTCTCCGGGGACCAGCAGGTTCGCGAAACCGGACGAGTCCGTCGACGTCGGCTCGGCGACCAGCAGGCTCGGCGAGACACAGAGCGGCGTGAACGTGAGCGCCGGCGGGTTGGGCGTCGGCGCCCAGGAGATCGGGTTGGCGCCGGCGAGCACCGTGAACAACGGGAACTGCCCGGGGGACGGCGGCTGCAGCGAACCGCTCGTGGAGATCGCGACCTCCACGAGCTTCTTGCCCGTGATCGCGCACAGGTTGCCGCCGCCCGACTGGCAGCCGCCCGGCTCCGTGCCGGCGTGGAAGACGCGCTCGAGCGGCTGCCCGATCATCATGTCCCCCACCGACGAGACGAGCGGCGCGCGCAGCAGCCGGTCGTCCAGCGAGCTGTCGGCCGTCAGCGTGAACACGCCGGCGGAGCCGCCGTCGGTCGTGCACGTGCCCGGCTGCAGCGGCGGAGTCAGGATCGAGCCCTGGAAGAGGAGGTTCGGGTTGTTGAGGAAGTTCGAGCCGCTCGGATCGCCCGTCGACTGGCCGAAGCCGTTCAGGTCGAGGACGGAGACCGCGGGCAGCGCGCCCTGGCGAGCGACGTACAGCGCCTCCGGCGCCACGGGCGCGTTGACGAGCGCCGGCCCCTCGCCGGTCTGGAAGGTCGTCGCGACGTCGAGCAGGTTCCCGTTCCCGGCGAGGTCCGCGGCGCCCCCCGCGGTCACGTCGACGCGGATCGTCCCGAACGACGCGCAGCCCAGGGGGTCCGGCCCCGTTCCGGGGAACGCGAACGCGGGCGTGAGCTCGAAGCTCGTGAGGTCCAGCGGTCCGACCGGCAGCGCGGTGAAGGGCACCGTCACGACCTGGCTCGGCGGCCCGAACGTCAGCAGCACGGCGCCGCTCAGCACCGGGGCGCCCGCGCCCGGGAACGAGCCGACCGAGAGCGGCTGCATCGACTCGGTGAAGCGTACGCGCACCGACGTCGCGGGATCGACGTCCACGTCGCCGTTGCCGGGCTGGATGTCGGGCCCGAACGTCAGCGGACTCGACGCGACCGCGGGCGCGACCTGGTCGGGTCCCACGGTCGCGACGGCCACGCCGGGCTCGGCCAGCGCCTCGCCCGCGTTGTCGCGCACCGCAGTGGTCAGGCGCAGGACGATCTGGCGACCCGGCGGGAACGTCTCGTGCGTGCGCAGGTCGCCGTCGCTGTCGGGCACGAACACGAACGAACCGCGCGAAGCGAGCGCCCGCGCGTCGCGGAACGGGCCACCGCCTTCGGTACCGGGGAAACCGAGCCCGTCGGGAGCGCCGTCTCCATCGTTGTCGATCGCCGGATTGGCGACGAGCTGCCCCGCGCGCAGCGAGACCCAGCGCTGCAGGGGCAAGGTCGGCGGGCTGCCCGCGGGCGTGCCGGCGTACGTCCGACCGGCGACGAAGGCGCGTCCCGGGACCGGCGCCACCTGGCCGCTGGCCGGATCGACCGCGACCACCGTGATCGAGCCGAGCAGGCCGCCGCTCGCCTGCCCCGCGGGACTGGAGTCCAGCACGGTGTCGACGTCGATCGCTCCGGTGAAGCTCGCGACGAGGTAGTGGTTGCCCGCGGAGCCGTTCGGCAGCAGCGCCGCGCTCGGGAATCCCGCGTTCGGGAGCACGGGATTGGCGGGGGTCGCGTTCTGCACGAGCACGTCGAGCGTGCGGATCTCCACCACGGTCTGGGTCGGGTTGCCCGCGCCGTCGAGCAGGTGGATGCGGTGCGGGAGGAGCGGGCCGAAGCCGTTGCCGACGCGGCGCAGCCGCAGGCCCATGCCGGTGGCCACTCCCTCGGACACCTGTCCGGCGAGGGGTACTCGTCCCGGGGCGGCTCCGGTCAGCACCAGGAGCGCTCCGAGGAGCTTCACGGGAAGAAGGCGGGTCGACGATCGTTTCATGGGTCTCTGCCTCGACGGGAGGGGGGAGGACTTCGAAGGGACGCCGCGTGGAGCACGGAGTACCCAAGGAACGGCAAGTTCCGGACCGCGGCCCCCGTCGACAGCGAGTTGTCCCGACCGGGGAAAGTCGCGAGTAGCCCCTGGGGTCCAGCCCGTCGCCCGACCGACAATCCTCGCATGCGCGCGATCCTCGCCGTCCTCTTCCTGCTGCTGGCCTCCTCGGGAGGCTTCCTGGCGTGCCGCCACTTCGCCCCGGCCGAGACGAAGATCCAGCGGCGCCTGCAGGACATGGCCGACGGATTCA
>CAYGPA010000272.1:4354-7578 GCA_964351535.1 uncultured Planctomycetaceae bacterium | reverse complement strand
TACACGGAGCCCCAGTTCGTCAGGCCCAGGTCCACCTGGTAGCCGACGGGGTCGACCTGGCCGTCGACGAGGCGCGAGCGGTACTGGAAGCCGCTGTTGGTGCCCTTCGCGAGGCGCACGTCGAACTCGACCTCGAAGTCCGTGTAGTCGGCCGTCGTCATGAGGTAGCGGTTCTCCTCGAGGCCCTTCGAGCGCCCGACGAGCACGCCGTCGCGCAGGCGCCACGGCGGGCCGGTTCCGCTCCACAGGCTCGCCTGGCGGTCGAGGTCGAGGACGCGCACCCAGTCCGGCGCGCGCAGCTCGTCGGCGTCGACGCGGCCTTCGGAGAGCAGGAACGCGAAGAGCTCCTTCTGTTCCTCGAGCGTCAGCGCCGCGAGCTGGCCCTCGGGCATCAGCGAGCGCGGCGAGGGCTCGAGCGCGGCGAGCTCCTCGCGCGCGAGGTCGAGGCGCCGGCCGTCGGCCAGCAGCAGCTCGACGCGCGCGGGCGATTCCGTGACGAGGCGGCCCTCGAGCACGTCGCCGTCCACCGTCGTCGCGACGTGCGCGCGGTACTGGTCGGAGACGTGGCGCGACGGGTAGGCGACGGCCTCGAAGAGCTCCGTGATTCCGAGGCGCGAGCCGACCGTCGTCAGGTCGGGGCCGAGGCCGACGCCGACGTCCCCGCCCCACTCGCCCAGCAGGTGGCACGCGGCGCAGCCCGCGCGCTGGAAGACGCGCGCGCCGCGCGCGGCGGAGCCCTCGCGGGCCGACGTGGTCTCGAGGAAGCCCAGCACGAAGTCCGCGGTCCACTCCGGAAGACCGGACGGCTCGGGGAGGTGTTCGGGGAAGCGCTCGGCGAACCAGGCCTCGTGCGCGGCGAGCGCGGCCGAGCGCGCGGTCGCGTCCCAGTCGTCGAAGTCGGTCGCCTGGCCGGTCCACGCGTCGAGCAGCTCGACCAGCGGCCGCGCGCGGTTCACGTCGAGCTTCGGAGCTGCGTCGAGGGCCGCGCGGTACGCGGTCGGCTCCTCGGGAGCTCCGCCGAGCTCCAGCAGCGCGCGCGCGCAGGCCTCGGGCACGCCGTGGGCGCCGCGCGACAGGCCCTTCTCGAAGCGCGTGCGGTCCGCGGCGTCGGGCGTCCGCGCCAGCGCCGGCAGCACCGCGTCGCGCCGCCGCGGCTCGTCGTCGTGCACGCGCCGCAGCCAGTCGATCAGCGCGGGCCGCGGGTCGCTCGCGAGCCGGCGCAGCACGTCGTCCTTCACGGGCCCCGCGAGCAGCGGGTCGCCGTCGTCGAGCTCCTGCCAGGCGCGCACGAGCTCTTGCACGAGCTCGTCGTCCAGCGCGCTCGCGCCGCGCGCGAGCAGCTGCGCCGTCGTCCGCGGCCCGAGCCCGCCGCGCAGCTCGCGCACCGCGCGCACGTCGTCGTCGGACATGCGCGCGACGACCTCGGCCATCATCGCCGCGAGGTAGCCGCCGAAGCTCGCGCCGCCCGACCAGCCGCAGGCCTCTTCGAACCAGTCGAGCGCCGCGGCGAAGCGCGCGGGCGTCCAGCCGCCCTCGACCGCGCGCAGCCCGTAGGCCGCGTGGATGCGCTCCTCGCGCGGCAGCGACGCGTCGTCCATGCGCGCCTGCAGCAGCTCGTGCACGCCTTCGGGCGCGAACCAGGCGAGCAGGTTGACCATCGAACGCGACGCGAGCGCGTCGGGCAGCGGGAAGTGCTCGAGCAGCCACTCGCGGAACCGTCGCTGCAGGCGCTCGGGAGGCTCGCCCAGGAGCTCGAGCTGGACCTCCAGCAGGCGCAGCAGGTCGCGCCGCTCCTCGGTGGTCAGCGGTGTCTCGCGCCAGCGGTTGGCGGTCCACCAGCGCCACGTCTCGAACAGCAAGGCCTCCGCCTCGTCGGTCTCGGCGCGCGTGCGCAGGAGCAGGTCCTCGATCGTCGCGCGTGCGTCCTCCCGCGCGAGGTAGGCCGAGATCGGCTGGAGCATGGTCCGCCACTGCACGACGGCGCCTCGGCGCGCGGCCCAGCGAATCCAGCGGTCGCCGTCGCCGAGCCGGTCGAGGGGGACATGCATCGTGGTCCACGAGTCGTCGAACTCCCAGCCGGCCTCCAGCACCCGGCGCTGCCCCAACGACTCGCTCGCGCCCCCGCTGAACGCGAATCGCGCCTCGGGTTGCCGCGCCTGACGGGCAGCGGCCGGCACGATCGCGGCCGTCGGAAGCTCACGCAACGCCTCGAGCAGAACCAGGGGCGTCAGGCGTGTGCCGCTCCAGCCGGCGATCCAGAGCGCCCGCACTCGGACCTCGAGCTCGACGGCAGAGTCGGCAACCACGCTCTCGAGCTGGGGCGTCCAGTCCTCTCCCAGCTCGACCCGCTGTCGCCAGATCTCTCCGCGCGACCAGGCGCTGGGGAGTTGCGGCTGCGCGAGGGCACGTTCGAGGCCGGTCCCCTCGACGACGACGGGCTCGCCGTACGTCAGCCGGTACACCGCCCCCACCGCGCCGCGGCCGCCGGTGCAGAAGACGAGCGAGCCGTCGGGCGCGACCTCGAGGTCGGTGACGTTCAGCGGCTGGCCCTCGACCAGGATCGCGGCGCCGTCTTCGACGGGCGCTCCGGCGTCCTCGGGGAACGGGTCGAGGGCGAACGTGGCGCCGTCGGGCGCGAGGCGGAGGGCCAGGATGCGGCCGCGCGACCAGTCGCCGAGGAGGAGCGCTCCGCGGTAGAGCTCGGGGAAGCGGCGGTGCTCGTAGACCGCCACGCCGGTCGGCGAGCCGCGGCCGAGCTCCGCGAGGGCGGGCAGCGCGTCGAGCACGCCGTCGGGCCAGCAGCCGGCTCCGCGCCGGCGGCCGTAGTCGCCGGTCGGGATCGCGTGCAGCGCGCGCACGGGGCGGTACCACGGCAGGCCCACGTCCCACTCCATGTCGCTGTCGACCGTGAACAGCTCGCCGTCCTCGCGGAAGGCGAGGTCGTAGGCGTTGCGGTAGCCGACGGAGTGGTAGCGCCACTCGCCCGTCGCCGGATCGACGCGCGCCACGAAGCCGTGCGGGTACTCGCAGTCGTTGCCGAAGCCGCCGGGGTCGTCGATCACGGGCAGGATCGCGCCCTCGTAGCCCGTGGCCAGGGGGTCGTCCTCCGCGCCGGCGCGCTCGATGCGCGCGTGGTCGCCGACGGCGACGTAGAGGTAGCCGTCCGGGCCGACCGCGATGCCGTGGGCGCCGTGCTCGCCGATGTGCGTGAACGTGAGCAGGCA
>CAYGPA010000272.1:0-4254 GCA_964351535.1 uncultured Planctomycetaceae bacterium | reverse complement strand
CCCTGGCAGCCGCGCAGCTCGTCGGTGAACGTCTCGCTCGCCTCGTGGAAGCCGTCGCCGTCGGCGTCGATCAGGTGCAGCACGCCGCCGGCCTCGTCGGCCGCGTACAGCTCGCCCTCGCCGTCGTAGGCCAGCGCGATGAACGAGCGCGCCGCGGCCGCGGCCTGCTCGACGGCGAAGCCCTCGGGCACCTGGAAGCGGCCGGCCTGGAAGAAGACCGCGCCGAGAGCCAGCGCCAGCGTCGCGGTCATCCGCCGTCTTTCGTCGACAGCTTGCGCAGCTCCTCGTAGAGCTCGCGCTCGCGCTCGCTCGGCTCCGAGGGCACGACGACGCGCAGCTCGACGATCAGGTCGCCGCGCGCGCCGCCCTTCTTCGGCAGCCCGTGGCCGCGCAGGCGCAGGCGCTTGCCGCTGGAGGACCCCGCGGGGATCGTGACGTCGGCCGAGCCCTGCAGCATCCGCACGGGGAGCTTGGCGCCCAGCACGGCGTCCGCGGGGGAGAGGTCGAGGCGCGTGACGACGTCGTCGCCCTCGACCTTCAGGCGCGGGTGGCCGAGCAGCTTGACGCGCAGCAGCAGGTCGCCCGCCGGGCCGCCGTGGCCCTCGGCGCCCTGGCCCGCGAGGCGGATGGTCGTGCCGTCGCGCGTGCCGGGCGGGATCGCGACGGCGTACTCGCGGTCGCCGCCGCCGCCGGAGCGCTGCAGGCGGAAGCTCTTCTTGCCGCCGGTCACGAGCTCCTCGAGCGTGAGCGCGAGCTCGGCCTCGATCGTCGCGCCCGCGCGAGCCCGTCGGCCGCGCGTGCGCGCGCCGGCTCCGCGGACGCCGCCGCCCGCGTTGCCGAAGAGGGACTCGAAGAAGCTGCTGAAGCCGCCGGCGCCACCGGTGCCACCGGGGCCGCCGCCGAAGCTCCCCTGGAACCCGCCGCCGCCGCCGCGCTCGAAGCCGCGGAAGAGGTCCTCGAAGCCCTCGGGCGGCGTGAAGGTCTGACCGTTCTTCCAGTTCTGGCCGAGCGCGTCGTAGCGCTTGCGCTTCTCGGGATCCCCGAGCACCTCGTAGGCCTCGGTGACCTGCTTGAAGCGCGCCTCCGCCCCCGCGTCCTTGTTGACGTCGGGGTGGAACTCGCGCGCCAGTGAGCGGTAGCGCTTGCGGATCTCGTCCTGGCTGGCGCTGCGCGCCACGCCGAGGGTCTCGTAGTAGTCCTGGAACTGAACGGTCATCGGGTGTGCGTCGTTCGGGCTGCCTCGGGCGGGCGCGCCCGGCGCTCAAGATAGCTCCCCGGTTCGTCGCCGCGAAGCCCGGCGGGCCCAAGTGGGCGCGAAGTGCGGAACTCCCAAGCAGCAAGGGCCCCCACACGGTCGCAAGGACTCGCGGGAAGGCCCTCGGGCTGCGTGTTCTTCGACCCGGGTCGGTCCGGGTTCCAGCGGCTACCCGCCCGTGATCTCGTTCAGCGTGGCATGGACGCGTTGCAGCTGGTCCTCGGGGAGGCGCTGCATCGCCTGCGAGGCCAGGCGCTCGGCCTCGGCGACCGCGCCGGCCGCGGCCGCGTGCTTCATCAGCAGCACGTACGTCCGTTCCCCGCCGTCGAAGGCGAGCAGCCAGTCGGCGCGCCGCTGCGCGGCCTCCAGCTCGCCGGCTCCGAGCAGCGCGTGGAAGTGCCACAGGGCGCGCTTCTGGACCCGGTCGACGAGGCTCAGGCGCACCGGGTCGGTGTGGTCGACGTCCCCAAGCGCTTCGAGGCGCGCCCGCAGGGCCTCGATGCGCGCGTCCACGTCGGTGGAGGCCGCCAGCACCTCCTCGTAGCGCTCCTGGTCCAGCAGCGCCTCGGCCGCGCCCGGGAAGAGCGCGCCGCGCACCGCGGCCGTGTCGTGGCGCTGCGCGGAGAGCTTGTCCCAGACGAGCAGCGTGCGGTCGATCTCGCCCAGGTGCCGGTTCAGCGCGGCGAGGTCCCCCGCGCGCCCCGGCGAGACGTCGGGCTGACCCAGCACGGTGGCCTCGAGCCGGTTGCGTCGCGTGATCAGCTCGACGCGCGCGCGCGGAGCCACGCGCTGCATGGCGAGGATGCGCGGCACGAGCACGCTGCGTCGCTCGATCCCCCAGGACTCGTCGTCCGCGAAGTCGTCGAAGGCGGAGAGCATCTCCTGCAGCGCCGCCGTGTGGCGCCCGGCCGCGGTCATCGCCTCCGCGAGCTGCACGCGCGCGCGCAGGTCGTCGGGGTGCTCGGCCGCCGCGCCGCGCGCCGCCCCCTGCGGGCCGTCGCCGCCGTCGGCGTGCCGCGCGCGCTCGAGGAACGTCGCCGCATCGCAGGGTCCGGTGATGCGCTCGAGCTCCTCGTTCTTCGCGTCGAGGAAGATGCTGGTCGGCACCTGCGTGACCTCGTAGCGCGAGCTCAGCACCGGCTGCCAGTCGAGGTCCAGGCGCAACGCGACCGTGCGATCGCGGATCCACTGCTGCACGCGGGAGTTCGCCCACGTGTCCACGCTCATCTTGCGCGCCTCGTCGGAGCCCGGCCGCGTGAAGACGAGCAGGACGAGCTTCTCCTCCTTCTCCGCGAGGGACAGCGCGTCCTCGACGTTCATGGCCCGGAAGAGCGGTGTCTGCGGAGCGCTCGCGGCCGGCGCGGGCAGTGCGGGGAGGAGCGCGAGGGCGGCCAGGGCGGCCGAACGGAGTCTCTGGAGGGTTCGATGCATGGTTTTCACCCCAGAGCTTACGGCACGACCCGCGCTCCGTTGGCTGCACCCCGGGGGGGACAGGGTGCGGCCCCCGCAGGCCACCGCGCGCGGCGCGTCACCAGGGCCCGAAACGGGTGCAAAGCACTGCCTGGAAGGCCTTTAGAGCCATCACAGCGCCCCCTGGCACGGCGTTCGCTTGGCCTCGTGCAACGGCGTGGCCTCCTCCCGTGCCCCGCCCGAACCCCGAGGAAACCACCATGTTTCGCACGAGCCTCCTCCTGGCCCTGATCTCGCTCTTCCTGGGTGCGGGCTTCGCGCCCGAGGCGTCGGCCCAGTCGGTCGGCTTCTCGATCGGCAAGCGCACCCAGCGCGGCAGCGTCGAGCTGCACGTCTCCAGCGACGGCTACGGCGCGAGCTACTCGCGCTCCTGCGCGACCCCGCGCTTCTCGCCCACGGGCCCGCGGTACTCGAACACCGGCTACGTGAACCGCGGCTCCACGAACCACGGCTACCGGGGTCGCGAATACCGGGGTCGCGAATACCGGCGCCCGTACCCGGTGCGCCGCGTGTGGGTGCCGGCCCACTGCCACCGCGACTGGATTCCGGCGCGCTACGAGACGCGCTACGACTCCTGCGGGCGGCCCTACCGGGTCTGCGTGAGCCCGGGCCGCTACGTCACGCGCTGCAGCCACGGCACCTGGCGCTGAACCCGTCCAACCTCAGCGGGCATTCCTTCGGCGCCTCGCGGTCCTCCGGCCGCGGGGCGCCTCTCGTCATTCCTGCGCAACCGGGTCGCGTGCGAGCTCGCGTTCGAGCGCCGCGCGCACCTCGGGGACCTCCAGCAGCTCGACGAAGCCGTTCGTCGCCCGCAGGTGCATGCGCGCGTCCAGCCCTTCGAGGTCGATGCCGAGCCCTCGCTCGGGACGGATCCAGTCGGCCAGGACGTGCGCGAGGTCCTCCGCGATCGCGACGGAGAGCGCGCTCAGCTCTTCCCGTCCCCACTGCGACAGGAAGACCGGGCGCCACTCCTCGGGGTCGTCGGCGAGGTCGGCCGCGCGCGTCAGCTCGCGCCAGGGGACCCGGCCTCCGCGACCCGCCGCTTCGCACAGCGCGAACAGGCCGCGATAGCCGATCCGCTCCAGCGCGCGCTCGACGACGAAGAAGCCCAGGCCGCGCAGGTGGAGCCGGTCGGCGCGCCCGTCGAGCTGCGCGAGCTCGCGCGCCGAGACGCCGAAGGCCTCGTCGGTCGTCCACTCGCGCGTCAGCTCCCCGCCGTCGATCGAGAGGTTCCCCATGACCCGCCGTCCGAGCTGCACGCCGCCCGGCGCCGCGGGGAACCTCAGCTCGAGGCGCAGGTCGAGCCGCGCCCAGGGCGCGCGCAGGCCGAAGAAGCGCGAGGCGCGGACCGAGGTCCTGTCGCGCGGCGCCAGCTCGGTGCCGACCTGGTCGGCCAGGGCCTCCTCCGCGATCCCCGGCAGCGCGCGCCACGGTCCGTCGATCCAGGCGTGCACGAGCTCGTGCGCGAGCGCGAAGTCGAAGAAGCGGTTGTCGCGGTGGATGTGGATGCGGCGGCGGTCGACCCACGT
>CAYGPA010000271.1:0-7589 GCA_964351535.1 uncultured Planctomycetaceae bacterium | reverse complement strand
CTCGCTGCCGGACGCGCCGGGCCGCTAGCGGCCCTGGCCGCCCGGGGCGCGGTAGACCAGCAGGGCGCGCTTGCCCAGGCCGTCGGGCAGCTCGTGCTCCCACACGGTGTCGAGCCGGAACCCGAGGCGCTCGGCCTCGCGCTCGCCGGCGCGCACCTCGCGGGACCACGAGGCTCCCTTGAGCATCATCAGGTCCTTCAGCGAGTGCCGCACCTTGCGGAAGAGGCGCACGTTCTCGCGCACGGAGCTGATCGCGCGCACCATGACGATGTCGTACTCGTTGCGCGCGAGGTGCTCCTCCGCGCGGTCGTGGATCGCCGCGGCGTTCTTGACGGCGAGCTCCTCGATGCAGCGCGCGCAGAACTCCGCGCGCTTGCCGGTCGAGTCGATCACGTCGACCTTGGTCTGATCCTCCGCCATGGCGACCGGCATGCCCGGGAACCCGGCTCCGGTGCCGACGTCGAGCACCCGACGCCCCATCAGCGGCAGCAGGCGCGTGGCGCGCCAGGAATCGAGGTAGTGCTTCGCCGCGACCTCACGGGCATCGACGATCGCCGTCAGGTTCATCACCTGGTTGCCCTCGAGGACCTTTCGCGCGTGCGCGGCGTACCGATCCAGGAGCGCGGGAGGCGCATCCTCCGACTCGAACGCCCAGTCGAGCGCGCTGCGCAGCTCGTCGAGCGAGGGAATCGGCTTGTCGGCGTACTGCAGCTCGGCGTCCGGGTCTTCCTCGGCGGGCGGCGGCATCGAGCGTGGGCTCCGGTTCGTGGCAGGGTCGGGACGGGGTCGTGGCGGGCGCCGGTGTCTTCGGAGGAGACTGGCAGGGCAGCAGGGACTCGAACCCCCAACCTACTGATTTGGAATCAGTCGCTCTAACCAATTGGAGCTACTGCCCTTTGGGCCGCGCAAGCCTACTGGGCCGGGGCGCGGCAGGCAAGCCGTCCTTCGGGCGCGACGAACCCCTCGCGGTCTTCACGTCCGCGACGCGTGGACGGTGGAGGCCGCGCGGCGATTCGCTACATTGAGCCCCGTACACCCTCGGCGGCCCGACTCGGCCGGACCGGTGCGCCTCCGGGCGCGCGGCGCCCCCCGCAGGCTGTCCACCCGCCCCCACGATGAGCGATCCCGCCCCGGCCCAACGGAAGCAGCGCACCCAGGCTCCGCACGTGCTGTCCGCTTCCGGGATCGCATCGGAGGACCTCGATCAGGACGCGCTGCGCGTGATCTCGCGCCTGGTCCGCAACGGTCACGAGGCCTACCTCGTCGGCGGCTGCGTCCGCGACCTCCTGCTCGGGCGCATTCCCAAGGACTTCGACGTCGCCACGTCCGCGCATCCGCGCCAGGTCAAGCGGCTCTTCCGCAACGGTCGCATCATCGGGCGGCGCTTCAAGCTCGTGCACGTCTTCTACGGCGACCACATCATCGAGACCGCGACCTTCCGGCAGGACCCGAGCGGCGTGAACCCCGCCGTCGAAGGCGAGGACCTGTTGATCGTCGAGGACAACGTCTTCGGAACCGCCGAGGAGGACGCCCGGCGCCGCGACTTCACGGTCAACGGCCTGTTCCTCGACCCGACCCGCAACCGCATCCTGGACTACGTCGGCGGACTCAAGGACCTCGACGCGGGGCTGATCTGCACGATCGGCGATCCCGAGGTGCGCATGGCGGAGGACCCGGTGCGCATCATGCGCGCGGTCAAGTTCGCCACGCGCCTCGGTTTCGACATCCACCCCGACACCTGGGCCGCGATGAAGGTCCACGCGCCCGATCTCGAGCGCGCCTCGAAGCCCCGCGTGCTGGAGGAGATCCTGCGCCTCCTGCGATCCGGCTCGGCCCTGGGTGCGTTTCGCATGCTGCGCGACTGCGGGGCCCTGCGCGTCCTCCTGCCGCAGATCGAGACGTTCCTCCGCAACGAGCGCAGCCGGCAAGGGGAGCCCGACCGCGAGGAGCTCTTCTGGAGCCTGCTCGAGGCCCTCGACGCCGACGTGCACAACGGCAACCGACCGACCAACGCGCTCTCGATCGCCGTGATGTTCCTCCCGCTCGTCGAGGCGCGCGCCGAGGAGCTCGTGCCGCCCGGTCGCAAGGACCCCCTCCCGACCTCCGGGGACCTGCTCGCCGCCGCGGCCGACCTGCTGGACCCGTTCAGCCAGAACACGCGCATCTCCCGCCGCGACAGCCACCGTGCGCGGCGGATCATCTCGCTGCTGCGCCGCTTCGCGCGCCGCTCGCGCAAGCGCTTCAGCCCGCTGCTCTTCATGCGCAGCGAGGAGTTCCCGGAGGCGCTGGCGCTCTTCCGGCTGCAGTGCATGGCGACCGGCCAGGGCTGGGACGTCTACGAGGGCTGGGTGACCCGCTCCGAGCGCGCCGTGCAGGCCAGCGAGGAGGAGCGCCTCGACGCGCGCTCGCGACGCCGGCGCAAACGGCGCCGCCCCGGCGAGTCCGGCTCGACGGACTGAACTCCCGATCCCGCGCCGACGGTGCTCCGGGCCCGCCCCGACCGCGTCGGCATCCCGCGGACCCCTGCCGGCCGGGAATCGCGGCGATTCCCGCCCTTCCGGCCCCGCCCCGGATTTCGGGGTACTTTTCGTTGTCCGACCGCGACCGCGGCCCTTCCGGGTACGCCGGCGCCGGAAGCTCGCCTCCGCTGAGCGACCGACGCGACAGGTGTCCCGCGCGGGGAGGGGCCCGGGGGTCTAGGCCTCCTGGTTTCGGCCAGGGAACGATCGGACGTTCTCTCCCGATGGATTCGGATTCTCTCGTGGGGGGCGGCCTTCGGGTCGTCCCCCATCCTCACGTCCGGGGCCGTTTGGCACCATGGCGCGCATGTTGATCGCGTCGATCCTCGCCTGCTGCACGATCCTCCCGGCCGCCTCCGCGGCGTCCGAGACCGAGCCCGACGACGATCGGGTGCGCAAGGCCTGGGAGTTCCTGCTGCCCGCGGAGCAGGACGAAGCCTGCCAGTGGTTCGCGGCCGAGGCGAGCGCCCTCAACACGTACCAGAACCGGCTGATCCAGTCCGTCAAGGCCATCGTCGACCGCGACCCGGGAACCTTCCCGGAGGCCGACGAGGAAGTCTTCTTCGATCCGCAGGAGCACTCCCCGGGTCAGGTCATCCGGCGCAAGTGGGTCGACTCCGACGACGCGGGCTGGAAGCGGGTCCACAAGCGCTTTTTCAAGGCCGTCCCCGAGCGACGCCTGCAGCGCGCCTGGCGCTACGAGTACGGCGCGCGCCGGGTCGTGCGCGTGGCCGACGACCTCGCTCCCGAACACATCGCCGCGAACGCGCTCCAGGGCTTCGCCCCCGACCTGGACTTCGCCGAGGCGCTGGTCGAATCGCTGCTCGACGACGGCGCCCAGCGGCTCGCCCTCGGCGCGCTCGAGCACACCTACACCGATCGCAAGGGCCGCGCCTACCGCGGCATCACGCTGTACGACGGCTGGGCCTCCGGCACCGAGATGGAGATGCCCGACGTCGACACCCTCGGCGTGGTGCACACCGTGCTCGACGACTGGGACCGCTGGGTCGCCCCGGTCGCCGCCAGCAAGCACGACACGCTGTACGAAGCCGTCGGCGCGATCTTCGTCGACGCCCACCGCCACCGGGCGCTGCGCTCGGCGCTGGCGCGCGTGTACGCCATCGGCGAGCCCGTGCTGCGCGACGCCTACGGCCCCCACCGCGACCGCTTCCACGCGCTCTGGTTCGAGCACGAGGAGGATCCGCGCAAGCTGGCGCAGGCCCTGCCGAGCTCGGCCGGCTGGCAGGACTTCCTCGGCGAGACCACGCTGCGCGTCGAGAAGGATGCCGCGCTGATCGGCGCGGCCCGCGAGCGCCGCACGATCCTCGAAGAGGACGCGCGCCGCGTGCGCGCGCTCTGGGTCCACGTCCTGACCGAGCTGGGCGCCTTCGAGCGCACGCGCCGGCCCCGTCCGCCGCCGGAGCGCAAGAGCTCCGACGACAAGTCGAAGTGAACGGAGCGGACCGGGTTGCCTGGGAAATCCGCCCCCGGACCCGCGGTCGGCCCCAAGCTTGCCCGGCTGAAGGACATGCGACGACCCCGGGGGGATTCCCCGCGCGAGCCGGGCCGTTCGGCCGTCACTCGACCGTCGGCTACGCCCTTCGGACCCCTTGCGAGAACCACGGACCGGCGTAGGTTGGAAGTCGAGCCCAACAGGCACCTCGCTCGTTCCCCGAGCCACGGAGCTCCACCCGCGTGCGGACCGACGGGTCCGCGGATACGGCACGCCCCGCGACTCCGAGCAACAACGGGATGCCTGGCTCGATCCGGACGACTCCAGCGGGGATCCGGACCCCCGGGATTCGCCACGTTCGGGATCACGACGATCCCACTCCGAAGGGCGCGCGAGCCTGAGCTCGGCGCCCTTCGCCATGGCGGCCGGACCCGCGCGGGGAAGCGGCTCGAAGAGGCCCGAATGGGCTCGAACCGGCGAGCGGCCGGGCCTCAGCCGGCCTGCAGCGCGCGCTCCCAGGCGGCGAGTTCCTCGGGCGAGTGCGGGCAGCGCGGCGGTGTGTCGTCCTCCCGCTCGTCGAGGTAGCCCGCGGGCAGCGAGACGCGCTGGGTGCGCCCGCCCTTGGCGCGGCTGGCGCGCAGCGCGGACATCGGGAACGGCTCGTCGGGGTCGAGCTCGCCGAGGACCGCGAGCATCTGCTCGAGCGTCTCGACGCGCATCAAGCTCCCGCGCACGGCCGCCGAGCCGCGGAACCCCTTCGTGTACCAGGCGGCCCACTTGCGCATCTGCAGGAGCCCCATGCGCTCGCCGAAGAAGGCCATCATGCGCTCGGCGTGGTCGCGCAGGACGTCGACGACGCCCCCGAGGTTCGGCGGTGCCGCGGGCACGCGCCCGTCGAACACCGCGGCGAGCTCGCGGAACAGCCACGGACGCCCGAGGCAGCCGCGCCCGACGATCACGCCGTCGCAGCCGCTCCTGCGCATCATGCGCAGCGCGTCCCAGGCCTCCCACACGTCGCCGTTGCCGAGCACCGCGATCGAGACGGTGGACTTCAGCTCCCCGACGGCGTCCCAGTCGGCCTCGCCGGAGTACAGCTGAGCGGCGGTCCGCGCGTGCAGGCCGATCGCGCTGGCGCCTTCCTCCTGCGCCACGCGGCCGGCGTCGAGGTAGGTCGTCAGCCCGTCGTCGATCCCCTTGCGCACCTTCACCGTCACCGGCACGCGTCCGGCGCACGCGACCATGGCCCGCACGATGCGCGCCATCAGCCGGGGCTTGACCGGAATCGCGGAGCCCCCGCCGTGGGAGGTCACCTTGCGCACGGGGCAGCCGAGGTTCAGGTCGACGTGGTCGACGCCCTCGTCGACGAGCCGCCGCACCATCTCCCCGACGTCCTTCGGATCGGAGCCGTAGATCTGGATCGAGCGCGGCACCTCGTCCGGCGGGGAGCTGGCCAGGAGCTGGGTGAGCTCGTTGCCCTGCAGGTAGCCGCGTGCGGTGATCATCTCGGAGACGTAGAGCCCCGCTCCGTACTCCCGGCACAGGCTGCGAAAAGGGTAGTTCGTCACGCCCGCCATCGGCGCCAGCACCACCGGCGGCCAGACGCGCAGGTCGCGCAGCTCGAGGGGCGCGAACTCGCCCTCGCGCGCCGGAGGCACGTCCTGGTTCACCGGCGACGCGACCCGCGGCTCCTGGTTCACCGGCGACGCGAGGGAGGGAGCGTTCGAGGGGGCGGCTTGCACCCGCCCGTTCTCGTCCTGTTCGCGAGAGGACTCCATCGGGCCCATTCTGGCCCGCGCGCGCGCGGCCACAAGGCGCTTTCAGCGCGAGCCGTCGAGCAGCGTGGCTCCGACCGCCGCATGCGGCTTGCCCGCGGGCCCGGGTAGACCGTCGCCGGCCACCTCCACGTCGGTCGTGAACGTCCGGGTGTAGCCGCTGCCGCGCTGCTCGACGAGGTCCTGGAGCACCCCGTCCGCGCCGAAGAGCGCGAGCTTCGGTCCGCCGGGCGTGCTGAACGCGTGCCGGCCGTCGGGCGAAAGCTCGACACGCCAGCGCACGGCCTCCCACTCGAGTCCCTCGTGGAAGCGCAGCACGGCGAACTCGCCGTCCTGCGCGAGGACGTGCCCGAGGAGGAGCGGCGTGGTCACGCTGCCGACATCGAGCGCCACGAGGCGCGCCGAGGACGTGCGGTTGTCGACGAAGCCGCCGTCGACGCGCCGCTCGATCCGGACGTTGCCGGCCAGCACCAGGCCGCGCACGACGACCTCGTGCCCGCCGGCGCGCCACGTGACCTCGAAGTCCTTCAGCCGCCGGCCCTCGAGGCGCTGTCGCACGAGCAGCACGGCATCGCCCCTCTCCGAGGCGCCCGGCAGCACGACGCGTCCGACGAAGACCAGGAGACCGACGGGGTCGCGCACCACGGCCCAGCTCTCGACCGAGAGGCGCGCGCCGACGGCGCTGGTCGTCGAGGTGCCGCTCAGCAGCACCTCGCCCTCCGGCAGGACCGGCGGGCGAACGTCGAGCTCGCGCGGCTGCGCGGCGGTGTCCTGAGCCTCGGCGAGCACCTCGAGGGACGCGTCGAGCTGCTCGCGTCGCAGCACGCGACCGCGGAGCACGACCACCTCCGGCCGGCGCAGCGTCGCCAGGTCGACGGTGGGATCTTCCGCCACCGCCACGAGATCCGCCGCGAGGCCCGGGGCGATCGATCCGCGCTCCGACGCCAGCCCGAGGGCCTCCGCGGCGCCGCGCGTGACCGCGCCGAGGCACGTGGCCACCGGTACGCCCGCCCGGCGCCAGGCGGCGAGCTCGTCGTGCAGCCCCGCACCGGGCGCGAGCCAGGGGTTCGGCGCCCCGCTGCCCGGCACGACCTCGACCCCCGCGTCCAGCAGGGCCACCAGCAGGCGGCCGCGGCGATCGAGCGCGTCACGCTCCCGCGCGAGCAGCGTCTCGTCGGCGACCTCCGCGGCGCGCCGTGCGGCGAGCTCCGCCGTCCAGCGCGCGCGGTACTGCGGGCCGAGCAGGCGGAGCGCGTCCTCGTCCGGCCCCGCACTCGAGGCGTCGACGACGAAGCGCCCGAGCACCTGCTGCAGCGGGATCACGGCCAGCTCGGACGCGGCGATCGCCCGCACCCGGTCGGCGGCGTCCTCGGCGTCGAAGGCCTCCCAGCCGGTCGTGCCGGTGAGGAACAGCCCCTCGAGGGACACGACCCCGCGCTGGTCCGACGCCAGGAACTCCTCGACCCCGACCGCGGTCGGGCGCGGCCCCCAGACGCCGATCTCGCGCACGGCGGCCAGCTCGAGCACGCGCTGCCACGGCTCGGCGCCCAGGTTGCGATGGATGGCGAGGAAGTCCGGACGCTCCTTCAGCAGCGTCGGCAGGTTGGTGTCGACCTCCTCGGCCGTGGTCAGGACCAGCGCTTCCGCGGTGGCCGGCGGCAGCCCGTCCAGGACCGCGCCCGCGGTGCCCACGGTCGGCGCGACGTTCACCCGCGCCTCTTCGCGGTGCCGGAAGACGCGGCCCAGGTCGTTGCCGTGGTCGCGGATGGCCAGCACGCCGGCCGCCACGTACAGGAGGTCGTGGTCGGGATCGGCGTAGGCCATGCCGTCGATCAGGCCCGGGAG
>CAYGPA010000270.1:0-7604 GCA_964351535.1 uncultured Planctomycetaceae bacterium | reverse complement strand
GCACGTTCGCGCTGACCGACGGTCAGTGGACCTACCACTGATTCGACCCCGGCGGATGGATCGCACGGCCCTTCGCTCGATCGCGCGTCGCTGACGCCCCGCGAGCCGCTCCGGTCCCCGAAGCCCGCTCGGTGGGCGGTCTCCCGGCGCGCCGAGCGGTTCGCAGCGCGGGGACGAAGAAATCGCGCGAATCCTGTTCGGAGCCACCGCTCGGCCTCGCAGAGGCATGGGGCGGTTCGCTGCTGCGCGGTTCGTGGACCGGAGCGTGGCAACCTCGTCCCCTGTTCGATTCGGGAAACGAGGAGGAACCATGCGAGGTCGATCGAGAATCAACGAGCCTGCCACGGCTGGAACGCGTGCTGCGTGGAAACCCACGGCCTTCCTGGCCACCGTCGGGGTCTTGGTCCTCGGTGGCCTCGCGGGGACGGCCGCACCCCGAAGCCCTGTGTGCGACCCCACGTATCCGCTCATCGGGTGCGTGAAGACGGTCTCCATCACCAAGTCCTTCCCACGCGTCGTCCTCCTGCCACCTGCGGGCGTGCGGGTCGTGATCCGCGTGAGGGTCAACACGAACTCCGGGACGCAACCGGGGTTCGCATGCCCGAGCCCCGCCGCCGTACTGGGTGGCGCGGTCAACGTTCAAATCTGCGACCCGCTCAACCCGGGCACACCGATCGCGGTGGGCAGCGTGGCCATGCCGGGGCGCCCGGCGGGCTTCGTGACCGGGGTCTTCAACGTGAACGTCTTCATTCCGGGAGGCACCCCCACCGGGGTCTACACGGTCAAGGCCGACGTACCTGTCAACTTCGGCGCGGATTCGATCAATCCGCCCCAGCTCATCACGGGGCGAGGCGACACCCAGATCTGCATCGTGGACCCCGCGCCGCAGGACCCGAACTTGCCCCGGCTCGATCTCGAAACGGTCTCCGATCCGATGCCCAACTGCCCGCCCGGGGCCCAGTTCCATCAGGTCTACCGCGTGACGAACAACGACCCGGTGCATGCCGTGACCCTCGACGTCATCGGTGAATCACGTCAGAACGCGCGCATGCCCGACTTCGACCCGGGGAACCCTGGGTCCATGAGCGCGTACTCGATCTCCAGCGCGGTGTCGGGGGACGACTTCCCGATCGAGTTCGTCGAGAACTTGCCGGCCAACGGGGTCCTGTCGCTACCACCCAATCCGTCGACCTACGTCCAGCCGCCGATCACGAAACAGATCGTCCTGGCCCCGGGCACGACGCAGAACGTCGAGGTCGCCACTCGCTCGTATCCAGGATGCTCGGACGGCTCGTGCGCGGAATACCTGTTCACGGTCCAGGGCACCTTCGCGGATGCATCCCCTGCTCTGGCCTGCGTGGGTGGAGGCTTGAACGTCGTGAACTCCAACGACCACCCGAGCTCCTACTGCACGGGCAAGACCAATTCCCTGGGCTGCGTGCCGTTCATGTCCTTCAACGGAGCCCCGAGCGTGAGCGCGACCTCCGCGTTCCGGATCCAGTGCAACGACGCGATTCCCGGCGAGGCGGCGTTCCTCTTTTACTCGTTCGGCAAGAGCAACCTCAACTTCCACGGCGGCAAGCTGTGCGTGAAGTCCCCACTCCGGCGACTGCTTCCGCCGAAGGCTGCCTCCGCGACCGGTCCTCCGCCGTGCTCCGGCGTCGTGAAGCGCAATTTCAACAATGCGATTCAGACCGGCAGTGATCCGCTACTAACCGCCGGCGCCCAGGTCCGCACGCAGTGGTTCCAGCGCGACCCCGCCGACCCTGCCGGGTTCGGCGACGCGCTCTCCAATGGGCTGTCGTTCGTGATCGGGCCCTGACCGCTGGGCGCCCGACGGCGACGCCATCGACCAACGGGGGAGAAGGCTTCGGGAAGGCCCGGAGCCGAGCGCGGGGCCGGGGAATCCCGGCCCCGCGTCTTTCGTGGGTCCCATGCGCGGCACGAAGATCGAAATCCATGGCCCGCCACGGAACTCTGCCCCTAGAGTTGCGTCCTCGGAGTCATGGGCGGAGACCGGGGACAACGAGAGACCGTGGAGCGCTGGATCTCCGGGGCACGCCGCGAGGACCACGAAGCGATCGACGGACTGTGCCGCCACTACGAGCCCCGCGTTCGGGCCTACGTGCAAGCGCGGGTCGGCCCACGCCTGGCGCGCTGGGTCGAGCCCGCGGACATCGTCCAGGGCGTGCTGTTCGAGGTGCTCGGCGCCCTCGGTCGCGTGCCCGCGCAGGCCACGGAACGGGACCTGCTGCGGCGCCTCCTGCGCACCGCGCGCAGCCGCATCCAGGACGCGGCGCGCCGTCACGCGCGCGACGCGGGTGAGACCGCGATGCCCGTCGCGCCCAGCCAGATCCGCCGCGAGCCCGCCTCGATGGGCAGCGTCTCGCGCGAGGACGAGAAGCGCTGGATCCACGAGCTCGTGGCCTGGCTACCGGAGAAGTACCGCGAGGTCGTACGCCTCTGCGCCCTCGAGGAGCGGAGCTTCGTGGAGGCCGGTCGCGAACTCGGGACGACACCCGACGCGGTCCGGATGCGGTACGAACGAGCGCGGCGTATGCTCGGCGAGAAGCTCGAGGCGCGTCGCCATGGATGAAGCTGGCGCATCGAGCGCCCAGGACGACTCGCTGGGTCCGGCGCTGGACGCCTTCCTCGACTGGGCGGGCGACGCGAACTCGCTCGGCCGCGTGGGTGAGCTCCCCGGGGTGAGGCTGGCGCCGAACGTCGAGCCCGGGATGCGCCTCGGCGAGTTCGAGCTCGTGCGGCAGCTGGGTTCGGGCGGAATGGGCGTCGTGTTCGAGGCCCGCCAGCCCTCGGTCGGACGCCGCGTGGCCATCAAGGTGCTCCGCGACCCGTTCGCGTCCGAGAGCCTGAAGGCTCGCTTCCGCCGTGAGATCTCGACGATCGGTGGACTCGATCATCCCGACATCGTCCCCGTCGTGGCTGCCGGTGTGGAGTCGGGGCTCGCGTACTACGCGATGAAGTACCTCGACGGCATCTCGGGCTCGCAGCTGATCCGCGGGCTCCGGACCGCCGTGGACCTGCCCCCCCGGATGCAGGCCGTGCGCCGCTGCGTCGCGCCCGAGTCCGGGGAACGCGACCGCGAGTCGACGGGCAGCGACTCGGCCTCCAGCAGCGCCTGGGAGGAGCCCTACGCCCGCTGGGCCGCACGGTTGGCGCTGCACGTGGCCGAGGCCCTTCAGCACGCTCACGATCACGGTGTCGTCCACCGCGACGTGAAGCCGGGCAACATCATCATTCGACCGTCTGGGCGTCCCGTCCTGCTGGACTTCGGTCTCGCGACGAGCCCGGTCGAACAGACGCTGACGCGCGCGGGCGACTTCCTCGGAACCCTGGCCTACGCCGCGCCGGAGCAAGCGCGCGGGGAGACCACGGACGCTCGCGGGGACGTCTACTCGCTCGGAGCAACGCTGTACGAGCTGCTCGGCTTGCGGCGCCCGTTCGAGAGCTCGGGGCACAGTGCCCTGCTGCGCGAGATCGAACACGACGATCCCCCACCGCTGGGGCGCTGGGTGCCGCGGGACCTGCGGACGATCTGCGGCTGCGCGCTGGCCAAGGTCCCGCAGGAGCGCTACGCCACGGCCGGAGCGATGGCGCACGACCTGCGCGAGTTCCTCGCCGGCCGACCGATCCGCGCGCGCCCTCCCGGTGGGTTGGCGCGAACGAGCCGCTGGATTCGCAGGCACCCCACGCTGGCGACGGTCGCCCTCTCCGCCGCGGTCCTGTTGATCGGCGTCCGCCTCGCCGGAGTCGCGCGAGCCGAGGACCTCACGGCCGCCGGACTCGAGAGCCTGCGGGCTGGAATCGCGGAACAGGATCGACTCGAAGCCCGGGTCGCCGAGCTGATCGCGAGGCGACGATCGGCCGACCGGAATCGGTTCTTCGAAGTCGAGCGGCTGGAGGACGAGGTCGCCCGCCTGCGAGAGCTCGCGGACGCCAGTTTGCGGGAGGCCGAGATCCAGCTCGAGGGTGCCTTCGCGCACGCGCGCGGTCACAGCCGCGCTCGGCGCGGTCTGGCCGACCTCTACGCGCGCCAGCTCGAACAGGCCCTGCGCGAGTGCGACGATCTCCATCGCCCGCGGCATCTCGCCGAGCTCGCGACCCAGCTCGCTGCCTTCGACGACTCGCGTCGCCACGCCGCCCTCCTCGATCGCCACGGCGGCGTGTCCATCACCGGTCCGGTCGACGCCCGGATCGACGTCTGGGAGGGCGGGAACGCGGAGGCTCCGCAGGGTCACCTCCTGAGCCAGGCCCTGCCGCTGGAGGCACGCCTCCTGGAGGGCAGCTACCTCGCGCGCGTCACCGCCCCCGGCCGAGCCACGGCCTGGCTGCCGTTCCTCGTCCGCCGAGACGCGTGCTACAGGCTCCCCGACGTGCGGCCACCTCGGTCGCTGCACGTCGAGCTGATCGACGAGGCGGAGCTGCCGGAGGGCTACGTGTACGTCCCGGCCGGCTGGACCCTGGTCGCCGACGACCCGCCGCGCTGGGAGTTCGTTCCCGCCTTCCAGGTGATGCGCCACGAGGTCTGCTACGAGGAGTTCCTGTCCTGGACCCGGGAGCTGCTGGCGAACCCCGGGATCGGCTGGGAGGCCCTGGCGGATCCTCGCGACTACCGGCTGAAACCGCGCTACGGCAACGAGACCTCCGAGCTGCACGTCGAGCCGAACACCGCCGGGGACGGCTACTCGCTGCGGCGGGGCGAGAACGGCCTCCGAACTCCGGTGCGCGGCCTCGCGCCGATGGAGATCAAGGCCTACGCAGCGCGCACCGACCTCGAAACGCAGGCCTGGTACACGGACCTGCCCAGCTCCCGCGAGTGGACCCGCGCGGCTCGCGGCGCCGACGCGCGGCGCTATCCGTGGGGAGACGAGTTCGAGTGGAGCCGGTGCGGTGGACACCCCTCCGACGGCTCCGTCGACGACGAGCCGAGTCCGTACGACGTGGGCGCGTTCCCGACCGACGTCTCCTCCTTCGGGGTCCACGACCTGGCGGGATCGGTTGCCGAGCTCACGTCCGACATGCTCACGACCCGGCGCGACATGTTCGTCTGCAGGGGAGGCTCCTACCGCTGCGACGAGCGCGAGGACATGCAGACCACCGCGGCGCGAGCCGTCGTCAACCGCCCGCAGCACGACCTGGGAATGCGCCTGGTGCGACGCCCCGTTCCCCGCTGGATGCGCGCCGGGGGCGAGGCGCCGACGTCTTTCGTGCACGAGTTCGGGCAAGTCGCAGCGGGGCCGCCGCCCGGGCCCTGGCAGGTCGCGCGCGCGGGCTATCCGCTCCGGGAGCTGCCGGACACCGAGTTCTCGAACTGCTCCGTGCGAGACGGGGCCCTGGTGTACTCCAGCACCGCCGGGAACTACTCCCTCGATGCCCAGCCGTGGCGGCCGATCCGCGTGACGCCGGCGGGCTTCACGCTCGACGTCACGCTGTCGGCAACGGGCGATTGCAACGTCGACGGGGGCCAGACCCTCGGCATCGTGCTCGTCGAGGCGACACCGACCAGGTCCAACCTCACGGTCCAGGTCGGCGTGGAGGGCCGCTTCGTCGGCCTGCACTTCTCCGACGTGTTCGTGTCGATCGGTGACCAGTCCGCGATCGATCTGCAGCCCGCGGACGCGCTGCGCATCCAGCTCGCCGTCGAGGGAGAGCGCTACGAGGTCCGCGCCTGGCCCGCTCGGGGTGCGCGCCCGACTCGGCCGACGGCGGCCATCCACGTGGGCCGAGCGGCCGGCTTCGACCTCCTGGGCTTCACCGGCCCCAACCTGGTCGAGGTGGAGGTCCGGATCGAGCGCGTCGAACTCGGCCGCGGAGAGTGATCCCGCGGCCCCCGTCGCTCACTCGTGCCGCAGGGCCTCGACCGGGTCCATGGCCGCCGCGCGCCAGGCCGGATAGAGGCCGAAGACCACGCCCACGCCCGCCGAGATGCCGAAGGCGATCAGCGGCGCTCCGGGCGTCACGATCGTGCGCATGTCGGCGAAGTGCTCGACGATCAGCGGGATCGAGAGGCCGACCGCCACGCCCAGCAGGCCGCCGCCGACCGAGAGGACGACGGTCTCGACCAGGAACTGCGTGACGATGTGGCGACGCTTGGCGCCCAGGGCGCGGCGGATGCCGATCTCGCGCGTGCGCTCGGTGACCGTGGCGAGCATCACGTTCATGATGCCGATGCCGCCGACGATGAGGCTGATGCTCGCGATGGAGCCCAGCACGATGTTGAAGATGCGCTTGGTCTCCTCGGCCCGCAGCAGGAGCTCGCGCGGGACGATGACCTCGTAGTCGCGCTGGTCGTGGTTGCGCGAGAGCATCTCGCGCACGGCGCCGGAGACGAGCTCGACGTTCTCCGGGTGGTCGACCTCGACGATGATCTCGTGCAGGTCCACCTGCTCGCGGTCGAAGGAGCCGGCGCGGATACGCACCTGCATGTCGCCGAACCACTCGCGACCGGTCGCCAGGGGCACGAAGACCTCGGAGGTCGTCTCCTCGCCGGGCGTCGGCGCGTCGTCGCTCAGCGGCACGCGCGGCAGCATCACGCCGACCACGTTGAAGTAGTCGCCGCCGATCTTCACCTGGTGCCCGAGGGGCGACTGGAACGGCATGAGCTCGCGCGCGACCTCGTAGCCCAGCACGCAGACGTTCGAGGAGTTGCGCTCGTCCTCCTGGGTCAGGAAGCGGCCCGACCACAGGACCCTGCCGGTCACGTCGAGGTAGATCGGCAGGGTGGCGATGATGCGCGGGTTCAGGGCGCGGTCGCGAAAGCGCACCTCCTGCACGACGTCCTGGACCGGGACGACGCGGCGCACGGCGGGGAAGCTCGTCTGGATGCGGTCGAAGTCCTCGTCCTTGAGGCCGTAGGCGTTCACGCGCACGCGCTGGTTGCTGTTCCCGGCTTCCTCCGGGGGCTTGACGCTGCGCAGGATCACGTTCTGGCTGCCGAGCTTCTTGATCTGCTCCTGGGCCTCCGCGCTGGCGCCCTCGCCGATCGCGAGCATGGCCACGACGCTGCTCACGCCGAAGAGCACGCCGAGCGTCGTGAGGAACGAGCGCAGCTTGTGCAGCAGCAGGCTCGACACGCCCAGACGCACCTGGCGCAGGAAGCGGCCGTTCACGGGTGCCCCTCCAGCGCGGGAGCGGCGGGCTGCGAATCCTGGCCGCGGTGCACTTCCTCGACGCGTCCATCGCGCAGGCGCAGGACGTGCTGCGCGCGCCCGGCGACGTCGGGCTCGTGAGTCACGAGCACGATCGTCTTGCCCTCCGCGTGAAGCTCGTCGAAGAGCTCGAGGATCTCGAGCGCCGTGGCGGTGTCCAGGTTGCCCGTGGCCTCGTCGGCGAGGATCAGCGCCGGGTCGTTGATCAGGGCGCGCGCGATCGCGACGCGCTGCTGCTGACCGCCGGAGAGCTGCAGCGGGCGGTGCGTGAGGCGATTGCCGAGCCCGACGCGCTCGGCCAGGGCGCGCGCGCGCTCCTCGCCGTCCTCGGGCGGCTCCTCCTGGTAGAAGAGCGGCACGAGGATGTTCTCGAGCACGTTGAGCTGCGGGATCAGGTTGTACGACTGGAAGATGAAACCCAGCTCGCGGCTGCGC